>WRHA01000227.1 GCA_009783395.1 Defluviitaleaceae bacterium | reverse complement strand
AAAACCCGCAAAAGGGTTAGCGTTTCGGGGAACAATTGAATAAATCCGTTTAAGCCGTTGGTTCCAATAAAAAATCGTGCAAACGCCAAAAGGCACAAAAGCGTAAAAAATAAATATATTTTTTCGTGGCGGCGAAAAATAAACAGAGTCAAATGATAAAACGCCGCCATTAAAATAAGCCCCAGCGTCATGGTATACAGCAGTCGTGTACGGAAAAACCACGAATAAATAAGGCTGCTTTCACCAAAATACATGGGGTTTCTGATGCCGGCGTTAAGATATTGATAGTTGCTTACTTGAAAAACAAGTTCGATTGCGCCGTTTTCCGGCACAGTCGTAACCAAGGTATTCCCCAAAGCAAAATGCTCATAAAGAGGGTCGGTAGACACCCTTCCGAAATATTGCACAGGTTCGCCGTTAATCCACAAAATATATGCTGAATAGATTTCCGGCAAAAATATTGTAAACGGCCGCTGTTCATCCGTTAGAATTGTAAGGCGGTAAGTGGCGTGACCCCTAAGCGGAAACCCGTGGGCATCCCATGAATCCGGTACTTGAATTAAATCCGCAGTGCGCCCGTGGAATTCCTCCGGGGTAAGGAGTTCACCGAAGGCAAACTCCCACTCGCCGCGAAGCGGGAAGATTTGCCCCGATTCTCCCCGCAAATCCAAAATGCCGCCCTGCGCCATGATGTCGCTGTAGTTTTGCGGCAACACCATAAAAACCAGCAGCCCGGCAAGCACTATGACTATAAACACGATTGGTATGAATGTTAATGATTTTTTCTCCGGTTTGTCCATGATGATTTTCCTCGCTAGTATTAAATCCTCCTAAACAAAGCCAGCAATCTCTCAAGCTCCTCGCTCGAATAGTATTCAATTTCTATTTTGCTCTTCTTTTTTCCCGGCACGATATGCACCTGCGAGCCGAGAACATTTTTCAGCTCCGCCTCCGCCGAGCGATATGCCTTTTCAATGTTTTGGGCGGCGGATTTCTCTTCCGGCGTCGGATCGGCTTTTTCGTCCTGAGCGGCCTTTTTTGCGACGGCTCGAAGGGTAGCGGTTACATATGTTTCCGATTCGCGAACGGAAAGCCCGCTTTGGGCGATTTGTTCCGCACAAGCCGCCTGCAGTTCGGCATCTTCGACGTTAAGCAATACTTTTGCATGGCTTGCGGTAAGTTTGCCTTCCGACGCAAGTTCCTGCGCACGCGGCCCGAGCTCCAAAAGATGCAACGCGGAAATAACGGCGTGCTTGCGCTTGCCCAATTTTCCTGCAACATCATCGGGCGAAAAAAAGAAATCGTCCATAAGACGTTTGTAACACGTCGCCTCCTCTATGGATGTCAAATCCTGCCGCTGAATATTTTCAATAAGCGCGACTTGCAGAATTTCCATTTCGGTATAATCCTTGACAATTACAGGAATTTCCGCAATCTGAGCCTTCCGCGCCGCACGATAACGCCGCTCACCCGCGATAATCGTAAAGCGATCGCCCTCCGCCGTAACCAAAAGCGGTTGCACAATGCCAAAGTTTTGCATCGATTCGGCAAGTTCGTCCAACGCCTCCTCGTCAAAATATTGGCGCGGCTGTGTCGGATTTGGCTCAACCTTGCGAATGTCAACCATTAAAACCCCGCCGTCAATCGCCGGCTGTGCGTATGAAAAAGCGGAGTCGTCTGTGTCGACCTGCGCCGCCTCTTTCTCCCGCGCCTTCTCCGCACCCGACGCCACGCCGCTTATTAATGCCCCGAGACCCTTGCCCAGTCCTGATGTTTTTTTCATGCTAAAGCTCCTTAATCGTCAAGTTTTGGATATTTCTTTTCGATGTCTACCGCCAATTTTTCGATGGTGTCCTTCACAAGTTCCTTTGAATCCACCGTTTCGGCAACCTCAGCCATCGCTTTAGCCAAATCAAAGTAAAAATTTTTATCGCCGGTCAATCTGTACCAAAATTCTTCCCCAATGTAGACTTCATAATCTTTCGCTAACTGCTTAACAAAGGTGTTAAATTCTTTCGGATCCCCGTAGATCATCGCAAAAACGAGGTCGTTTTGCCGGATCGGCAAATTATTTGTTCTCGCCAAATTTTTGACCGCTCGGAAATGATTTTTTATTGTGGTTATATCGTCCTTATTCAATGCTTGGGGTCCGGATTTAACTTGACAATATTTTCGCCTACCGTCAATAGCGTCTATGTATTCTATGTCGATACCCGTGACGGCAGAGCCAAAAGAACTGTCAAGAACAGTGCTGATAAAATTTTGCATCTGTGTTCCAAAAGTCGTCGTAATAGAAGTGCCTAAAACCCGCGGCAAAACTGCCACCGTAGCCAACGACTTGTAGCTTGAATCACCGAGGTAATAATTTGCAAGATATGACCACAAAAATGGATTCAATTTTATTTCATCAAGGCTAGACAGCTTCTTGGTATTTTTGGTGTGCGGCACAACGATGTTTTTCTGCATCCATAATTGTGCCTTGCTCAAAATCTCTTGCTTTTTCTCTCGGTTCATAGTTTTCATTGTGTCCTCCAAAAATTCCGGTTGCCAAAATTTCCAATGCCAACGCTTCTACGACGGGTGGTGACACTGCATTTCCAAATTGCTTTTTTGCAGTTTTTTCATCTTTGTGCGGAATGAAATTGTCGGGAAAGCCTTGTATTTTTTGCACTTCCTTTACAGTGAGCGACCGATATTTCTTTTCCTTCACAATGTTTTCGATAAACTGCTGTTTGTACTCGTCGGGCGATAAATTTGTGTCAATATATTCCGTAGCAACCACATCTCGCGTTCCAGTTGCCGTCAGCGTTGAAAAGATCTTTGAATATGGCATATATACCCTGTAGATTCCGTCGACACCGGAGGAATTTTTTGAATTTTTCAGCTCATATTTTTCGCCGACGCGCCTGAGCAAATTCAACGCGACAAGCTCCTCCAAATCCTTTGGTGTCACAGAAGGAAGAACTCCGCAAATATCATCAAGCGACAATGGATTTCCGTCTTTGTCCCCGTAAATTTTTTTTCGCCTGTTTTTGAGGATTGCGTCCATGATTTCGCGTTGCTTTTCCGTTGCTTCAATTAAATCCCACGAGTGTACGGACGTATGCCCGTTTCTGGTATCGCAAAAAGTAAAAAAATCATTTAATTCATCATTTTTTTGAAAAGCGTTTCTTGACGCAGGAACGACGCTTCCAAAAATTTCGACCGGATTGAATTTTTTTTTGTTGATCTTTATGTTGTCTACATCGTTTAAGTATTCTGCCAAATTTTTATGCGCAACAGTTCCTTTGGGAAATTTAAATTTATTAAAATTTTTTTGAAAATCTTTTCGGAAGCCCACAATAAATACGCGTTCTCTAAGTTGCGGCACGTCAAAATCATATGAATTTAACACTTCGGTTTTTACGAAATAACCTTGTTCTTCGAATCCGGCAACTATGGACTCAAAATTTTTTTTGTTCTTCGCTCCAATTAATCCTTTGACATTTTCAAAAACAAAGGTTTTGGGCTTCGACAGAGAAACCAGTCTAATGGCGTCGTTCCAAAGTTGTCCTCGTGGGTCATCAAACCCTTTCATTTTTCCGGCAACCGACCACGATTGGCACGGCACGCCACCAACAAGCATATCAACATGCGGGATATATAGAACCTTTGTTATATCGCCCAAATTTGCGGCTATATCATCATTGTAATTTGAAATATACGTTGACACAGCTTCCTTATCGATTTCGGAAAATGCGACACATTCGCCCGAATGTTTATCCAGCGCGATTCGAAATCCGCCTATTCCGGCAAATAAATCTACAAACGTAAACACTACAAAAGCTCCTTCTGCGGTTCGTCTGCCAAAAAATTCTTTGCCATAACCTCGCGGGCGAGTTGCTCGTATGCTTCCGCGCCCTTGGATTGGGGGGCGTAAAGCGTAATGGGCAGACCGTGCGAGGGGGCTTCGGACAAGCGCACATTGCGCGGAATTATTGTTTGATATGTGTGATCTGCGAGGTGCGATTTCACCTCGTCCACTACCTGCGCGCTGAGATTTGTTCGTGCGTCATACATTGTGAAAACAACGCCTTCGAGAGCGAGGCGCGGGTTCAGCTTGCCGTGAACGAGGTTTATCGTGTGCATAAGCTGGGTGAGGCCTTCCAGTGCATAATATTCGCACTGAATCGGCACAAGAACCGAATCTGCCGCACACAAAGCGTTAAGCGTTAAGATGTTAAGCGACGGCGGACAGTCAATTAATATGTAGTCATACAAATATTTCGCGTGGGAAAGTACGTCGCGCAGGCGAAATTCGCGAGAAGCGAGATCGAGCATTTCAATTTCCGCACCGGCCAGGTCGATGTTTGCAGGCAATAGAAAAAGCCCGTCGATGCCCTCGATTTTTAGCGCGACTTCCTCAAGATACGATTCGCCCAAAAGTAAGGTGTAAATCGACTTCTCAAGCGTGTGTTTGTCGACGCCGAGGCCGCTTGTTGTGTTGCCCTGCGGATCCATATCGCAAACAAGCACGGATTTCCCTGCCTGCGCAAGACATGTTGCCAAATTAATATTGGTCGTGGTTTTTCCGACGCCGCCTTTTTGATTCGCAACCGCAATTATTCGCTTCATTTCCGAGCCACTCCGTTCCTGTGCTTGGTATTACCGCCAACATCGTTTGGAAGTATAACATTTTTACAGCTCGCCCACCATTTCCCGTGTTTGATAGCCGCAAGCCGGTGCGAGTGCGGCATTTACGCGTAAAATTTTCTCCTTGCCGTAAATCGTTCCGACGATTTCGCCAAACGCCGGCGCGGGG
>WRHA01000226.1 GCA_009783395.1 Defluviitaleaceae bacterium | reverse complement strand
TCGCAAAATTATCGAGCAAGTGTACGGCAAGGAAGTCTTTTACGACGATGCGCTAAACCACATATTGCCCGATGCATACGATAAAGCGTTGGACATACACGAACTCGAACCGGTGCATCGCCCCGACGTCGACACAGGCGAAATAAATGAAGCCGAAGGCGCGACGTTTACCGCTGTAATTTTCGTGCGCCCCTCGGCGGAAGTCGGCGAGTACGTCGGGCTTGCATATCCCAAAACCGAAACCGAAGCCACCGAAGAGGATATCCAAAACGCACTAAAGGCCGAGCAGGAGAAAAACTCGCGCCAAGTAAGCGTAAAACGTGCGGCGGAAATGAACGACGTTGTTACAATGAACTTCGAAGGCTTTATCGACGACGAGCCGTTTAGCGGCGGCAAAGGCGAAGATTACGACCTGACACTCGGCTCCGGGCAATTTATCCCCGGCTTTGAGGAGCAACTCGTCGGGGCAAATGTCGGCGACGACATTGACGTAAATGTAAGCTTCCCCGACGATTATCACGCCCCCGAATTTGCCGGCAAGGCTGCTGTTTTCAAAGTTGAAGTATTGGACGTTAAGGCAAACGAACTCCCCGAAATCGACGACGATTTTGCCGAAGATGTTTCGGAGTTTGACACGCTTGCCGAGTTTAAAGAAGATATGGCAAAAAAAATCACGGAAAGTAAGGAAGCAAATCTGGTTGGCATGAAGCGCGCACATCTTCTTAAAAAACTGATTGCCGTATCAACCGTCGAAATCCCCGAGGAAATGTACCTGGGGCGTCTTGATGATATGTTCCGCGATTTTGCACACAACATTCAAATGCGTGGTATGGATATTGAAAATTATATGCGGTTTACGCAAACATCCGAGGAATTTCTAAAGGCCTCGTGGCGCAAACAGGCAGAAGTGGATGTGCAAGGAATGCTCGCACTCGAAGCCGTCGCGAACAAAGAAGGGCTTACGGTTGAAGAAGAAGTTTTCGTAACACGAGTGAAAGACGCGACAGGCAAGGAAGGCGACGATTTGGCAAAAATCATTGAGGACATGCATCCCGCTCGCCGAAAAGAACTTGAGCGTTCAATTTTGTGCGAAAAAGCCCTGGACTTTGTAACGGAAAGAGCCGTCGAATCCGAGGACGAAGAATTCGCCCCGGAAGATACAGAAATGAATGAAGCCGTCGAAGAAGAAGGGGGATTTTTCTAACATGAATAATCAAATATGGAAGGGGCATTTTAGATGGCAAACTTAGTCCCGTATGTAATTGAGCAAACAAGCAGAGGCGAACGTTCATATGACATTTACTCGCGCCTCTTAAAAGACAGAATTATTTTTCTAGGCGACGAGGTTTCCGATGTAAGCGCGAGCCTCATAGTTGCGCAACTTCTGTTTCTCGAATCGGAAGACCCCGACAAGGATATTTCTTTGTATATCAACAGCCCCGGCGGTTCAATTACCGCAGGCATGGCCATTTACGACACAATGAACCACATCAAATGCGATGTGTCGACGATATGCGTTGGTATGGCGGCGAGCATGGGCGCGTTTTTGCTTTCGGGCGGTGCTAAGGGCAAACGTTTTGCTTTGCCGAATGCCGAGGTTATGATACACCAACCCTCGGGAGGTATCGGGCGCAGCCAAGCGTCAGATTTTAAAATTCATGCCGAGCGGATTATTAAAATGAAGGAAAAGCTCAACAAAATTTTGGCAGAAAACACGGGACAAACCGTTGAACGTGTAACAGCTGATTCCGACCGCGATAATTTTCTTACTGCCGAAGAAGCCGTCGAGTACGGCCTCATCGACAAAATTATCACGCGAAGGGAGACGAAATAATGCCGGCAAAATTTGATGCGAGAAACATCGCACGTTGCTCGTTTTGTGGAAAACATCAGGACCAAGTAGATAAAATAATCGCAGGTGCGAATGTCTATATCTGCGACCAGTGTGTTGACATGTGTTGCGGGATTTTGGACGAAAGCATGGACGAGCCGCCTGATTTTGACGAGACGTATAATCTGCCCAAACCTAAGGAAATCAAGTCATTTCTGGACGAATATGTAATCGGACAGGATCGAGCGAAAGTCGCACTTTCCGTTGCCGTTTACAACCACTACAAGCGTATCGCTATGCAACATATGGGCGACGAGGCCGATATTGAAGTGCAAAAAAGCAATGTGCTTTTAATCGGACCGACGGGAGTGGGGAAAACGCATCTTGCGCAAACGCTTGCGCGCTTTCTTCAAGTGCCGATTGCCATTGCCGACGCGACCAGCTTAACCGAAGCCGGCTATGTCGGCGAGGACGTTGAAAATATTTTATTAAAATTGATTCAAGCTGCAGATTTTGACATTGAACGTGCCGAACGCGGCATAATTTACATCGACGAGCTTGACAAAATTTCGCGCCGCTCAGACAATCCTTCGATTACGCGTGATGTTAGCGGCGAGGGCGTTCAGCAGGCTTTGCTAAAAATCCTCGAGGGTACTATGGCTTCCGTTCCGCCGCAAGGAGGACGCAAGCATCCGCATCAGGATTTTTTACAAATCGACACGACGAACATATTATTTATTTGCGGCGGGGCGTTTGCGGGGCTTGAAAAAATAGTTGAGCAGCGCATGAACAAAAAAGTTATCGGCTTTGGCGCAGAGGTAAAGACCAAAGAGGAAAAAATTGCCGACGATATTTTGCAACATGTTCAGCCGCGTGATTTGCATAAATACGGGCTTATTCCCGAGCTTATAGGGCGCGTGCCGGTTGTTGTTACGCTTAATAATTTGGACGAGGACGCGCTCGTTTCGATTTTGTCTACGCCGCGAAACGCGCTTACCAAACAGTATCAATATTTGCTTGAGCTTGATCATGTGCGACTTGAATTTGAAGAGGACGCGCTTCGGGCAATCGCGAAAAAGGCCTTGGAGCGTGAAACGGGCGCACGCGGACTTCGCGCAATTGTCGAGTCAATTTTGCAGGACACGATGTACGATGTTCCAAGCAATTCCGCTATAGAGCGTTGTATTATTACGAGGGACACGGTTGAATCAAACAAACCCCCAACGATTATTACAAACGAGAATCGCCAACCCATTTATCGCAAACCACGACGCAGGCGGCCGGGTTCGGCAAATAGAGCAACAGCAGGATAGCTTAGGGAGGTGTTTACATGCAAAAATATTTTTTGGGTGTGGATGGAGGCAACACGAAAACGGAGTATTTGCTTTGCACGACGGAGGGCAAATATATCGACGTTTTGCGCACCGGGCAATGTAGCCATGAGAATTTTGAAGACGGATTCGATGGCATGGAGCGGGTTATGCGCGAGCATGTTGCAGAGCTTTTTTCGCGGCACAAGGACATCGGCTATGAAAATATCGTGGCGGTTGGCTTGGGGCTCGCCGGTGCGGATTTTCCGTGGCAAATCGAGGAGCTTACGCGGCGCGTAGAGTCGATGGGATTTAAAAATATCGGCATCGCGAACGATGGCATTTTGGGCATAAAGGCAACATCTGCAAGCGGCACCGGCTTGTGTGCGGTAAACGGCACGGGTACAGTTGTAGTTGGCGTCGATGAACAGGGTCAGATATTGCAGGTTGGTGGTGTCGGTCCCATTTCGGGTGATGCTGCGGGCGGGACTTATATCTGCGTAAAAATTATTGAATTATTGTACGACTATCATTTCCGCTGTGGCACGAATTCAATAATGTTCCAGCCCGTTATGAAGCATTTGGGTGTAACGCCGAAAGATATGCTTGAGGCTATTGTAAAATGGGAGTTCCTTTCCCCATCGAATATGATCGATATTATAAAAATCGGTGCAAGTTCTGCCGCTGAAGGCGATAGGGTTGCGAGAGAAATTTTTGATGGAATGGGGATTTCAATTGGAAAATCGGCGGCAGGTTGTATTCGCCGTCTTTCTTTTGAAAAAGCCGGAACAGAAAGTGCGCCAATAGAAATTGTGCAGGTCGGCAGTATTTGGCACAAAATATTATACGAAGGCATGAGCGACACATTTATAAAAACCGTAACAGAGCTTTGCGGAAAACATTGCCGTCTTGTAAAATTAAAAACACCTCCGGCAGTTGGAGGCATTTTTTGGGCGAAGGAAATTGCGGACGGGAAGTCGCCGTCACTTGCGTTTCGAACGGATTTTTGGAAGCAGATGTAGAATAATGTAGAAATAATTAACAGCCTTCGGGCTGTTTTTTTATAGGCTAGGAAACTGCATCCGGCTTCGAGACGTAACGTCGCCAGCCGCCGGATGCCAACGGTGTTCAATGCACGCTTGGCGTGCTTTTTTATAAACCGGGAAACGGTATCCGGCTTCGAGACGTAATGTCACTTGCCGCCGGATGTCCTCGGTGTCCAATGCACGCTTGGCGTGCTTCATACTTTTGAATAAAACTTTCCTCGGGTGAAGTTAATTTTTAGTGTTTTACGATGCCGGTAGGCATTAATGATGGTGCGGACATCGTTGGCGGATTCGTTTGTGAAGATTAAACGACCGTGGGAGATGCCGCATTTTTCAACTTCATTTAACCTGTCTGCCATGAAAATGGGGACGGAGTTGTATAGTTTATCGTTATGCAGTGGGAAGCTTGTTCCGATTCGGTCGGAAAGTTTGTCGGCGTTCGGTGGATTTTTCATTTTCATCAAAGGGAGCGTGCCATAAATTACGGCTTCGGTGTCGATGCACTTTTCTATGTCACGAATTTGCGCCATGTTTAGTTCGGGATGGAGCGTGGCTCGTTGCGCACCCAGGCGTTTCAAGGCTTTTAGTGTCGC
>WRHA01000225.1 GCA_009783395.1 Defluviitaleaceae bacterium | reverse complement strand
CGGGGATCGATGATTTTGGTGAGGTTGGTGAACTGCGGACAAAAAAGACGCGGGGTGTTTTGAGAAAAGTTGATTTTGCGATTTTGGTTGTTGATGCGGCAGAGGGGATTTCGGCGGAGGATGTTGAGTTGCAAAACGCGTTTCGGGCGGCGGACGTGCGATATTTGACCGTGTTTAACAAAAGCGATAAAGAGAGCGCGAAAATGCAAGATGCGGAGGTTTTATATGTCAGCGCGAAAACCGGTGCAGGCATCGATGAGATGAAGGAGAGAATCGCGGAGATGAACGCGGCAAGCGGGGACGATGAACCGCTTGTTTCCGATTTGATTTCGCCCGGAGATACCGTGGTTCTGGTTATCCCGATTGATGCCGCCGCGCCGAAAGGGCGTATAATTTTGCCGCAACAGCAGGTTCTTCGCGATATTTTGGACAGCGGCGCAATTGCGATTGCATGTCGCGATGTCGAATTTGCGCAAACCCTGGAGTCACTAAAATCGCCTCCCGCGCTGGTAATCACCGACTCACAGGCGTTTCGCGAGGTCGCGGCGGCAACCCCCTCCGATGTTCCGCTAACGTCATTTTCTATTCTGATGTCGCGACGAAAAGGCGCGCTTGCAGAGGCCGTGCGCGGCGCGAAAGCCCTGGACGAAATCCGCGACGGCGACATAATCCTGATTTCCGAAGCCTGCACGCACCACCGCCAATGCGGCGACATCGCAACAGTAAAATTGCCGCGTTTAATCGAAGCACATTTGGCAAAAAAAACGGGGGCGAAACCTTCATACGAATTCACCTCCGGCGGCGAGTTTCCCGAGGATTTGTCAAAATACGCACTAATCATCCACTGCGGCGCGTGCATGATAAACCGTCGCGAAATGCGCTCTCGCCAAAATACCGCGCTGGACGCAAAAATCCCCATCACAAACTTTGGCATAGCCATAAGTTACATGACGGGGATTTTGGAACGTATAAATATATAATCAAGAAGCGTTACAGGCGACCTCCCTATTGCAAAATTTCAATGAAGCTCCTAACTGTATCAATCACTTCAAGAACAATATCCGGTGGGGCTTGCTCGATAAATTCATAATTTCGTGCGTGAATATCCATAATTTTTGCCTGGTCGCACAAAATCATTCCTGCTGTGTTTGTTCTTTCGTCAAGGCTAATATGAAACGGAAGCCGCTTGTTAGTTCGCGTTATAGGGCAAACCATAGCCGCCGTTCGCGTAATGCGGGAAAAATCTTCGTTGCTGATTACCAATGCGGGTCTTCGCCCGCTTTGCTCATGCCCCGCTTGCGGATTGAAATTCAGCCGTATAATGTCGCCCTGTTTCACCATATTTCATTACCTGCGGGACTTCCCCAATCCATTTCTTCAAATTCGTAGGGGTGTTCTTGCAGGGCGGTTTCAAAATCTTTCCCGTAAAATTCTTCAACCCGCTGTTTCAGCGTCTTACCCTTTGCGGATTTTTGAATAATAATACGGTTGTCTTCGGTGTGAATATCCACCGTGTCATTTTCTTTCAAGTCCATGCTTTCAAGAAATGGCTTGGGAAGCCTTATTCCCCGCGAATTTCCCCATTTTACTATTGCTGTTGTCATAGATGCACCTCATCTGTTTGGGATAAACATAGTATATCCTTTTACGTGTATGCTTACAAGGTAATTTCATTTAAAAAAGCCATGACGATGGAAAAAATCCACGGTCAGGGCTTTTTTTGCAGGAGATAATTGAGAGCCTAAACTGCCTAATTTTACAGCATCTTATCAGCCGTCAACTTTTTTCATATGACGCATAAGGTCGATCAATTTGCAGCTATAACCCCACTCGTTATCGTACCATGCGACGAGTTTTACGAAGTTGTCGCTAAGTGCGATGCCTGCGCTTGCGTCGAAGCAACTTGTGCAGGGTTCGCCGAGGAAGTCGGTTGAAACAACGGCGTCTTCGGTGTATTTGAGTATGCCTTTTAACGCGCCTTCGCTGGCGGATTTCACCGCGGATTTGATTTGGTCGTAGGATGCGGGCTTGCTTAGGCGAACGGTGAGGTCAACGACGGAAACGTTCGTTGTTGGGACGCGGAACGCCATGCCGGTTAGCTTGCCCTTAAGTTCGGGAAGGACGAGGCCGACGGCTTTTGCCGCACCGGTGCTTGAGGGGATAATATTTGCCGCGGCCGCACGTCCGCCGCGCCAGTCTTTTGCACTGGGGCCGTCGACAGTTTTTTGGGTCGCTGTCGTTGCGTGAACGGTGGTCATAAGCCCTTCTGCGATGCCGAAATTGTCGTTGATAACTTTCGCGAGAGGCGCAAGGCAGTTTGTTGTGCAGCTTGCGTTGGATACGATGTTAAGGTTTGACGTGTATTTTTCATGGTTTACGCCCATTACGAAGGTCGGGGTATCGTCTTTTGCGGGGGCGGAAAGGATTACTTTTTTCGCGCCGCCGTTAATGTGCGCTTGAGCGGACTCCTGCGTCAGGAAGAAGCCGGAGCATTCAAGCACATATTCTGCGCCCGATTCGGCCCACTTGATGTTTTCCGGCTTAAATTCGGAGTAAAGGGAAATGGATTTTCCGTTTACAATCAGTTTTCCGCCTTGGGATTTAACATCGCCGGGGAAGCCGCCGTGTGTTGAATCATATTTCAGCATATACGCCATGTATTCGGCGTCGATGCCGGGGTCGTTGATTGCAACGACTTCAACGTCGCTTAATGAGCTGGCGTAACGAAACGCCAAACGGCCGATGCGACCAAAGCCGTTTATTCCTACTTTTACCATTGGTACCGCCTGCTTTCTTTTGAGAATTTTCCTAAGTTTAACACAAAACAGGGGCTTGTGAATAGTATGTACAAAAGGGTGCGCCGAGGGGTGAATGCAACATGCGTGACATGCGATGCAAGCGGCAAACACTTGGGGTAATTTTTTTCTTCATCGGCGTCGGAATGTTTTTACAATTCCTTATGCCGTGGTGGGGATTTTTGTTGGCGTCGGCGTTTATTGTGCTGGGGTTTTGGTTTGCTTATGCGCGATGATGAATGTTATAATGGCGCGGCACGCCAAGCGTCGCAGAGGGAGTTTTTTTATGGGGAGATTGTCCGGTGCTTTTAGAGCCGCTTTTCCGCACACTATACCTGTGCTGACCGGCTTTATTTTTTTTGGCACGGCATATGGTATTCTCATGAGTTCGCGGGGGTTTGGCTGGCACTGGATTCTCCTCACAAGCAGTGTTGTTTTTGCGGGCGCGTTGCAATTCGTCGGAATCAGCTTGTTGACGGCTGTTTTCGATCCCGTCTATGCATTTGTAATTGCGCTCTCGCTAAATGCCCGCCACTTGTTTTACGGCATATCAATGCTGGAAAAACTAAGCGGCACGGGCAAGGTTAAACCGTATTTAATTTTTGCGATGTGTGATGAAACATTTTCCATACTGTGTTCCGCCGAGCCGCCTGAAAATGTGGACAAGCGTGCCTTCATGTTCGCCGTTGCCGCGCTAAACCAGAGCTATTGGATAATCGGCGGCGTTATCGGCGGCCTTATCGGGCCGCTTCTTACATTTAATACATACGGCATCGACTTCGTAATGACCGCCTTCTTCGTCGTAATTTTCATCAACCAATGGCGCGCAAACAAAAACCACGCCCCCGCACTAATCGGGCTTGGCGCGTCAGCCATCGCTCTACTTATTTTCGGCGCAGACAATTTCATAATTCCAGCAATGATCCTAATCGTCGTCTGCCTAACACTGTTTCGCAAACGCCTCGGGAAGGAGCCCAAACAATGCTGACAACAACGCAAGCACTGGCAATAATCGCAGTCCTGGCCATCGGCACAGCAATAACGCGCTTCCTGCCGTTCATCCTGTTCCCAACAGCAGAATCCGCACCGCGCTTTGTGCATTATCTGGGAAAAATGTTGCCAACGGCGGCCATAAGCCTCCTCGTCATCTACAGCTTTCGCGACATCGAACTCACCGCCGCGCCGCACGGCTTGCCGGAAGTTATTTCGGTCGCCGCAGTCGCAGGGCTTCACATATGGAGAAAAAACACCCTGCTATCCATCGGTGTGGGAACCGCGCTTTACATGCTGCTTGTGCAATTTATATTTTAAAATGGTTGCGTGAACAAATCGGTGCGGGTAGCCACACTACCCGCACCGATTTTTTCACGCGCTGTGATTTACTTGACAGAATCCCCCAAAACTGATACCATCACCCCGTTTTGACCCTAAAAATCTATAGGAGGTGACAAATTGCTCACATTCAACCAATTGGTCAAGCAAGGCAGACATACCGCGAAGAAAAAGTCCAAATCACCGGCACTCCAAAAAGGCCTTAATACGATTAAGGACAGGCGCACCGACCACAGCTCGCCGCAAAAGCGCGGCGTATGCACCCGCGTGTTCACCGACACGCCGAAAAAACCAAACTCGGCTCTGCGCAAAATCGCTCGTGTTCGTCTGTCGAACCAAATGGAGGCTACCTGTTATATCCCGGGTGAAGGCCACAATCTGCAAGAGCATAGTGTCGTGCTTATGCGCGGCGGCAGGGTGCGCGACGTTCCCGGTGTTCGCTACCATATCGTTCGCGGCACACTCGACACAGCAGGCGTGGCAAACCGTAAACAGGCGCGCAGCAAATACGGCGCGAAAAAACCCAAAAAAGCTTAGCGCGCCAAGCGCGCAATGAACACCGTGGACACATATCGATGTCGAAATGTTCGTCTCGAAGCCGGATGCGGTTTCAAAGTCTATGTTTAATGCGCG
>WRHA01000224.1 GCA_009783395.1 Defluviitaleaceae bacterium | reverse complement strand
CCGATTTTTTGCGTGCGCGAGGGCAAATTTTTGAGCCTATGTACGTGGATTTGCGCACGGAAGCGGGCGCGGCAACATTTTTTCGCAATACAGAAATCTCTGCCGTTGACGAAAATTTCCCATGGTTTCGCTGGCAGATCACAATGACAACGGAAGAGCTTTCCGACCGCATAAACGCAAAACTCGCGGAACGCCAAGCCGCAAACCCCGCACTAATCCATGTCATCGATATAAACGACGATCCAACCGACTACCCCGCGGTATCAATCGGATACTTAAAACACCTTGCAGTCACAAGGCGCGGCCAAGGAGGCAATGTAATGGAAATGATTTTTTACGGCTCCGACGCCACCGTTCGCGTGCAAACGGAGTTCAATATCCGCACGCTGCTAAACCCCGGCGACATCCCCGTAGTCCGCCACGATGGCACATTTTCGCAAAATTTGACCCTTCTCCCAAGCGCGTTTTTCACCATCGAACAGCACAGCGTAAAATCCCTGTACGCCGTTACATTTTTCGGCGGCGGAAACGGCCACGGCGTCGGCATGAGTCAAAACGGCGTCCGCGCCCTGCTGGACATGGGCTTAAATTACGCGCAAATCCTAAACCACTACTACCCCGGCACAGAGATTTTGTATATTCCGGGCGGAATGTGGTAATATACCCGAAAAAGAAATGTACGAAAAGGAGCTGAAGTTATGATATTTGACCCGCTGTTTTTGGCTTTGGTGGCCTCCGCGATTTTGTTTACGATTGTCGCAAATTTTATGGTGAAGGGCCGCTTCAATAAATATTCTAAAGTGCGCACGCAAAATGGCATAACCGGAGCGCAAGCCGCCGCACAAATTCTGCGCGAAGCAGGCATAACCAATGTGCGAATCGAGCAAACCCCCGGTGCGCTGACCGACCATTTCGACCCGCGAGGAAATGTGATTCGCCTGTCGGAAAGCGTGTACGGTGCGGCGACGGTTGCCGCCGTCGGCGTAGCGGCGCACGAAGCCGGCCACGCCGTCCAATACGCACGTGGATATTTTCCCATGAAAATTCGCGCCGCCATAATCCCGGTAACAAATGTCGGCTCAAAACTCGCGATGCCGCTGATTTTTATCGGATTTATCCTGGCGGCGGGCGCGGAAGCCGCCGGCCCGAACCTTGGAATGATGCTCGTAAACCTCGGAATAATCCTGTACGCAACGGTTGTTGCGTTTCAGCTTGTTACGTTGCCCGTGGAATTTAACGCGTCGCGTCGCGCACTTGTTGCGATAAACAACAGCTCGATGCTAACCCCGCAGGAACGTCGCGGTTCGCGAAAAGTTTTAACTGCCGCCGCATTAACATATGTAGCCGCGCTCGCGGTATCGTTGATGCATCTTCTGTTCTTCATACTGCGAGCGCGGAGAAGGTAATTAGCGGAAATTCATCCAGCCCAGTTCTGCGGCAATGTAGAACAGGCCGAAAAAAATAATTACTGTAACGATGGCAAGCACAACCTTGCCATACTTAACCTGACGGCGTTTGCGTTCGGCGTGGGCTTTATCCCGCTTGACCGCATCCGCCGCTTTTTTGTGTTCGCCTAAATCGAAGTTATCTTCGTCGAAGCGCGTGGCCGTGGTTGGTTTTAACATTTTTTACAACTCCCTCATTTACGATTGTAACGTCAAACATCCTTTTCGTGCAAGATCTTGATTTGCCCTAAACCGCTTTCGCTTGTGATGCCCGGTTCGCATAGTTTATCTTTATAAATATATTGTAGCCTGTGTCGGTTTGCTCCATGTCAAAATGCGTGTCAAGCCCCGAGCGGCGCACAATTTCAAGATTATCGCGTATCGTGTTTGTCAAAATACGGATGTCCCGTATGTACGCCTTGAACGGGATGGGCTTTTTGGTTTTTCGCGAATTTACGGTTCTATCTATGAGTTCCTCCGTTTTGCTTACCGTCATGTTTTCCTGCGCAATTGTTGCAATCGCGTTCAACTGATCGGCCTCTGTTTCCAGCCGCAGAAGAGTGCGCGCATGACGCTCGGTCAAATCGTTTTCGATTATCTGCCGCCGAACCGTGTGCGGCAAACGCAACAGGCGAAGCTTGTTTGCGATTGTGGATTGATTTTTGCCGATGCGCTGTGCAAGTGCGTCTTGCGTGAAGGCGTATTCGCCAAGCAGGTTTGCAAAACCTTCTGCCTCTTCGAAAAAATGCAAATCGCGTCGTTGCAAATTTTCGATCATCGCCAAAACCGCGCTGTCCAAGTCGCTCGTTTCAATCAAAATCGCCGGGATTGTTTCCATGCCCGCAAGCCGACTTGCGCGAAGCCGCCGCTCACCGGCAATCAGCTCATACGATGTGCCGTTTATAATCCGAACGCTTACGGGCTGCAAAACGCCATACACACGAATCGAATCGGCAAGCTCGTCCAACGCAGATTTTTCAAAGATGCGACGCGGCTGGTACGGATTCGGTTTCACATGCTCGAGTGGCAGATGCAAAATTTGAGTCACAAAGATCACTTCCTTTTTTTTGGAATTTTTTGGCATCATACCATGCGAAAAACTGCGGATAATAAATTTGCGAAATTTTGGCAATCTTTTCTTTGCGACAGGATGTTTTAAAAATCTGCGTTGATTTTTTAATCCTTTTTGCGCAAATAAAATTTTTTCTGCCGCGACGCGTCGCGCCCTGTGGGAAAATGGCGGAAAATTTATTAAGGCAGCTTCTTCAGGCATACCCCCCCGCTTCCCTGCATAGATATAACTTGTCTATGCGAAGGGAGCGGATTTTTTATGGAAAATTTCAACGGCTTAACCACGCGGGAAGCGGCGGATTCTGCAGCTCGGCACGGCACAAACGCGCTTACGAAAAAGCCGCGTGCCGGATTTTTTAAAAAATATTTGGCAAGTTTCGGCGATCCCATTATTCGCATTTTGATGCTTGCGCTTGGGGTAAATTTGCTCCTTATGTTTCGCGATGCAAACTGGTATGAAAGCGCGGGGATTGCGGCGGCGGTTTTGCTTGCTACGCTGATTTCCACACTTTCGGAGCATGGCAGCGAGGCGGCGTTTGAAAAATTGCAGGAGGAAGCCGCTCATATCAAATGCCGTGTGCGGCGAAACGGGCGCGTCGTTGAGTTGCCTGTCGACTCGCTTGTTGTCGGCGATATTGTTTGCATTGGTGCGGGCGAGAGGATTCCGGCCGATGGGTTTATCGTTCAGGGTGAGGTTGATGTTGATCAGTCCGCGCTTAATGGGGAAACGCGGGAGGCGCGGAAGGCTTGTAAAGACCTTGGGGGCGCTGCCCCGGATGCATGGGCGAGCAGTCCGACTTTAGGCGGACGACCAGCCCCCTTGACCCCTTCTTTTTGGAATTTTGACGGTGAGGGGGATTTGCTTTCTTCATTTGAGGTTTTTCGGGGGAGTGTTGTTTGTGCGGGGGAAGGGGTTATGCGGGTTCGGCGGGTTGGGGATGATACGTTTTATGGTCAGCTTGCTTCGGAAATTCAGGAGGCTACTATTGAAAGTCCGCTTAAGGGGCGGCTTGCACAGCTTGCTACTACGATTAGCCGATTTGGGTATGCGGCGGCGGTTTTTGTTGTTGCGGCCAATTTGTTTAACTCGCTTGTGATTCAAAATCATTTTGACGCGGTGCTTATTGCGGCGCATCTTTCCGATTTTATGCGGCTGTTTGGGGATGTTATGACGGCGATTACGCTTGGTATCACGGTGATTGTTATGGCGGTGCCGGAAGGGTTGCCTATGATGATTACCGTCGTACTTTCGGCAAATATGCGGCGTATGCTTCGCGATAATGTGCTTGTGCGAAAGTTGGTCGGAATTGAAACATCGGGTTCGCTTAACGTCTTGTTTACCGATAAAACCGGCACACTTACTAAGGGTGCGCTTGAGGTTGTTTGCTTTATTGCGGCAGACGGGCGGGTCTTTGATGGGGAAAAATTTAAGGAAACACCGCTTTTTTCGCGGGTCGCCTTAAACTGCTTTTACAACAACTCCGCGCTTCTTGCCGCAAAAAAATTGCGCGTTACTGCCGTTGGCGGCAATTCTACGGACCGTGCGCTGCTTGAATATGTAAAGGATAATGCCGCTGCTTTTCCGCTTTGCAACAAGGTTTCGGCGCGGCCGTTTAATTCTGCCGATAAATTTTCCTATGCTGTTGTTGATGGCGAGGCGACGGGGGTGCTGATAAAGGGTGCGCCTGAGGTGCTGCTTCCCGGTTGTAAGGTCGCGCCGCCTGCGTCGTTGAAAGAAGCGTTGCAGGCGCGTGCACGAGAGGGGATGCGCTTGCTTGCGCTATGCGAGGCATCGTCCGAGGCCGATGCAACTGCTCGGCGAAATTTAAGCCTGCTTGGGTTTATTGGTATTCGGGATGAGATTCGTCCCGAGGCTCGCGAGGCTCTTGATGAGATTCATGGGGCGGGCGTGCAGGTCGTTATGGTTACGGGCGACAATCTTGATACTGCCGTGGGAGTGGCGGAAAAGCTGGGTTTGTTGTGTGAAAAAAACCGCGAGTACGGAGTATTGACTTCTCGTGCATTAAACCAACTCACCGACGCAGAGGTCAAAAAAGTGCTTCCAAGCCTACGCGTAATTGCGCGTGCGTTGCCCTCCGACAAGGGGCGGCTTGTGCGGCTTTCGCAGGAGATGGGTTTGGTCGCGGGGATGACAGGCGACGGGGTGAACGACGCGCCCGCATTAAAAAAAGCCGATGTCGGCTTTGTTATGGGCGACGGCACAGAGATTGCAAAAGAG
>WRHA01000223.1 GCA_009783395.1 Defluviitaleaceae bacterium | reverse complement strand
TTCGCATATGCGATTTTGGGGTTTTTTGGAGGTCGCCTTTGTTTACCGGTATCCGACATCCGGCATTTCTTTTCGTAACTTACTCAGAGCCTTTTTTTCAATGCGTGATACATAACTGCGTGCTTATTGTAAATATGCGATTTCTGTTGGTGCGAATCTGAAGCAGATCAGGATTTTCTTGTCGTCGGAAAGCTCGATACGCTCAATTAACGAACACACTAACTCGCGTGTGACTTCTGCGGACTCGAGGAAGTTGAATTTTTTGATGGATAGTTCTTGTTCGGCTGTATTTTTTAAGGCGTTCAGCCGTTTTTGTGAGGTGTTTCGGTTTTCCTTAAAATTGTTATACATTCGTGTGAAATCCGGGTTCTCGATTACGCCGGTTAGCCGATCGTTGTATATCATGTCCATTTTAGATGTTAAGTTTCTGACTTCGCTTGTCAATCGTTTGATTTCTGCTTGGGGGTCGGTTTGATTGTTTTTATATTTTGCAAAAGTCCGCACTCGCTCCGCTACGGCGTTTGTAACGGTATCAACCCGAATGCAATGACTGGTACAGGTGCTTTTTGTGAATTGTTGATACGTTCGGCAAACAAAATACAGGGCTTCTTTGTTGCCGGATAATTTTCGGCAAATCACGGCCAGTGGTTTTTTGCACTCCATGCAAAAAATTATCCCTTTAAACGGGTGGTCGTGGACGCGGCGACGCGTTTTTTTTCGGCTGTTTATGAGCCTGACGACGCGCTCTTGTTCGTCGCGCCCAACAATCGGCGAGTGGGTATTTTCAACAATTACCCACTGATCCTCCGGCAATCGCCTGCAGGCGTTTGATTTGTAGCTGACTTTTTCCATGCGCCGTTGTACCATGTCGCCGACATACACGCGATTTTTTAAAATTTCCGAAATTCGAACCTGCGTCCACTGTCCCGAAAACGCACCCTTTTTGCTTGTTTGCAAGTTGGCATAAACGGCAGGGGATTTAACTCCGCGATTGTTTAACTCAGCCGCAATCTGTCTGCACGAAACCCCCGCAAGAGCCATGTCAAAAATTTCGCGAATTACAGCGGCCGCTTCATCGTCCATGACCAGTTTGTTCACATTGCCCGTTGCAGTTTTGTAGCCATATGGTGGCTTCCATCCGATAAAAAGCCCTTTTTGTTGTTTGTCTCGCTTGACGCTTTTTATTTTTTTAGAAATGTCCCTCGCATACAAATCGTTTATTATCGCTCGGAATGGAGTGATGTCATTTGCAGACAATTCCTGCCCGGTGTCAATGCCGTCGAGAAGCGAAATATATCGTACACCGTGTTCGGGAAACCATCGCTCCATGTAGTGTCCCGTAAGTATGTAGTCGCGGCCAAAGCGCGAAAGGTCCTTTGTAATAACTGTGTTTACATGCTTCGATTCAATATCGGCGATCATTCGTTTGAAACCTGGTCTGTCAAAATTTCCGCCGCTCCAGCCGTCGTCTATGTACTCGTCGTAAACATATATTTGATGCTTTTTGCAATATTCTCGCAAAAGACTGCGCTGGTTTGCGATGCTTTCGCTTTCCCCGCCATTGTCATCCTCCTTGGAAAGTCTGATATATAATGCCGCGGCATTTTTTTCATACACGCAAAATCACCTCATAACATCGTATGAGGGGTGGATTACAAATTGCACAAAAATTTGATTTATGCTAAAATCTTTGGTGAAAAAAAATAGGAGAGGGGGTACTTAGCATGAAGGCAATAATTAATAGAAAAGCGTATGACACCGAAGATGCCACAAAGCTTGGCACAAAATGCATTGGAGAGTTTGGGCAAGCCGACGGTTATGAGGAGAGCCTGTATGTAACAGCAGGAGGGGATCATTTTTTTTATGGCGTTGGTGGTCTCGATAGTCCTTACGCCGAACCTGCAATCAAGCGGGCATTAAAAAAAGAAGCTGTTGCATGGAAAAAGGAAAACGGCATCGAATAGTTTAATGTGCGTTCCCAATGCCGGTTAGGAATCTGCCGGCTTACATAGAATTTGTTTTATCGCGACGTTTTTACGATGAGGCCAAAATATAAAACATGAACAGCCCAAATAATTGCAAGTATTATTTGGGCTGTGGGCGGTGCGTTTGTGATGCGCATTACAATAAAGCTTAAACCCATAAACGCCGTTATTGTAAGCAGTGTCTTTAATTTTGCCTTGATCGTCATGGCTCTTTCTTTTACGAGGCCTTCAATGTTATTTTTGTAGATGCGTGTGGAAATAAACCATGTGTGAAGCTTTTTCGAGCTTTTTGCAAAACACACAGCCGCGAGCAAAGCAAAGGGTGTAGTCGGTATGAAAGGCATAATCACGCCGACTGCACCCATGCCGAGGAAAATTAATCCCAGTGATATAAATACATATTTCATGCTTTTCGCCATTGCCGAAGAAGGTCGAACCTGTCGGCGTTCATGACCTTGTTCCACGCCGCGATAAAATCGCACAGGAATTTTTCGCCGGCGTCGTCGCTTGCATAAACTTCCGAAATGGCACGCAGCTGTGCATTTGAGCCGAAAATCAAATCCACGCGGGTTGCTGTCCAATTTTGCACGCCGGTTTTTCGATCCGTGCCGACAAACAGATTTTTGTCCTCGGTGGGATGCCATTCGGTGTTGCCGCTTAAGAGATTTACGAAGAAATCGTTGGTTAAGGTTTCGGGCGAGTTTGTCAAAACCCCGTTTGGGGAATTGCCAAAGTTGTTGCCCAAAACCCTTAGCCCGCCAAGAAGCACCGTCATTTCCGGGGCCGTTAAATTCAGCAATTGCGCCCTGTCAACCAGCAACGCTTCCGGCAGCGGACAAAATCCCGGCCTCAAATAGTTTCTGAAACCGTCATAACGCTGTTCCAAAACGGCAAAAGATGCGACATCTGTTTGTTCCTGCGATGCATCCATTCTTCCCGACGTAAAGGGAACACAAATGGGCGTGCCTGCCCTTTCCGCCGCAATTTCAACGCCCACAGCCCCTCCGAGAATAATTAAATCGGCAAGGGACACGTATCTGCCTTCGCAGCAAAAATTAGCTTGGATTTTTTGCAAAGTTTCAAGCACAGCCTTTAATTTTTCCGGCTCGTTTATTTCCCAAGCAATTTGCGGCATTAATCGGATGCGGGCTCCGTTTGCTCCGCCTCTGCGGTCGGAGCCTCTAAACGAAGAGGCACTTGCCCAAGCTGTTTTGACAAGTTGAGACACCGTTAGGCCGGAGTTTTGGATTTTGTTTTTCAAATCCTCGACATCCCGCTCGTCTAAAAAATATCCGTGATTAGCAGGAATCGGATCTTGCCACAAAAATTCCTCGGTCGGTACGTCTTCTCCGAAATAAAGAGACGTCGGCCCCATATCCCTGTGGGTAAGCTTAAACCACGCCTTTGTAAAGGCATCGAAAAATTTTGCGGGATTTGAGTAATAATCCCGTGCTATTTTGTTGTAAACCGGATCATATTTCAGGGACAAATCGGCTGTTGTCATCATGGGGCGATGATACATGCCCGCAATATGCGCATCGGCAACCATGTCCTCTTCCGCAACATCTTTCGCAAGCCAAATGTACGCGCCTGCGGGGCTTTTGGTCAGCTCAAAATCATATGTCAGCAGAATTTTCAAATAGCCCATATCCCATGTGGTCGGGTTTGGTTTCCATGCGCCTTCGAGACCACTGCTGATTGTATACTGAGCGTTTCCCGTGCCGTAGCTGTTTTTCCAGCCCAGTCCCATTTGTTCGATTGGCGCGGCTTCCGGAGCGGGGCCGACATGAGTGGGTGATGCGGCACCATGTGTTTTTCCAAAAGTATGCCCCCCGGCAACCAATGCTACGGTTTCCTCGTCGTCCATGGCCATTCTTGCAAAAGTTTCGCGGACGTCCTTTGCCGATTCAATCGGTACGGGGTTGCCGTCCGGCCCTTCGGGGTTTACATAAATAAGCCCCATTTGCACCGCCGCAAGAGGGTTGTCGAGCTGACGATCCCCTGTGTATCTTTCGTCGTCACCCAGCCACTCGGTTTCTGCACCCCAAATGACATCCTCCTGCGGCTCCCACACGTCTTCGCGGCCGCCGGCAAATCCGATTAATTTTAGCCCCATGGATTCGATCGCGCAGTTCCCCGCCAAAATCATCAAATCCGCCCACGAAATTTTTCTGCCGTATTTTTTCTTTATCGGCCAAAGCAACCGGCGGGCTTTGTCCAAATTAACATTATCCGGCCAACTGCTGAGCGGTGGAAATCTTTGCGTGCCGTCACGCGCACCGCCGCGACCGTCCATTGTCCGATAAGTACCCGCGCTGTGCCATGCCATTCGAATAAAAAACGGCCCGTAATTTCCCCAGTCTGCCGGCCACCAATCCTGCGAATCATGCATTAACGCTACAAGGTCATTTTTTACAGCCTGCAAGTCGAGCGTTAAAAATTCCTCTACATAGTTAAAGCACTTGCCCATCGGATTGCCCAATTCCGAATTCTGATGCAACACGCTCAAATCCAACAAATTCGGCCACCAATCCCTGTTTGTAACCCTGCCTTTTGTAAAGCCCGCGCCCGTAACCGGGCATTTTGAATTATCCGCCATACCGTCCCTCCTCTTTTTCAAATTATATGTCACCGTGTTGCTAACGTGCCTGGACGCTCAGAACCTGTCTTCAAAAATTTCACGCCGCCCCGACACAGCCTGGCGTTCCCACAGCTTCCCGTCGGCTCCTAACGTAC
>WRHA01000222.1 GCA_009783395.1 Defluviitaleaceae bacterium | reverse complement strand
TTTATATGCTAGGAAACTGTATCCGGCTTCGAGACGAACACGTCGCCTACCTCCGGATGTCCACGGTGCCCAATGCACGCTTGGCGTGCTTTTTTATTTAATTCCGGATTTTTTTCCCAAAATTGCCCTAACAATACCGACGATATGGGTGAATGTGTTTTCATCCAGTCTTTTTATGTCCGCAACAAGCGCGTTTAGTTTTTCGGGATTTGCATTAACCTCGTCAAAAAATTCTTGCGGCGTAATTTTAAAGTATTCGCAGATATAGAAAAACGAGGTCATTGAGGGTAGGGATTTTTTGTTTTCGATGTGGTTGATGTAGTTGTCCGCCTGCCCCAGCGTCAAACTCATATCACGTGCAGATACGCCCAAATTAAGGCGCAATTGCGTAATGCGTGCCGCAAGAAAATCCTGATACAAGATAATCGCCTCCCCTGCATGAGATTCTACAGCACATAGCATACCCGCTTGCGCGATTTCTATGCCGATCGCTCTTGACGTATGAGGTTCAACCTCGTATAATTGTCAAAATGCACTATGAAATAAGCAACATCGCTCAATTCGCAAGCCACGGACGGTAGGAGTGGTTTGTTGCATGGAGGTATGGTCATGTCAAATATGGTCGTTCGCACAAATGTCTTCGCGATTAACTCGCACCGAAATTTAAAGAATGTTGGTCATTCGCAACGGAAATCGGCGCAAAGGCTAAGCTCCGGTTTTCGTGTAAATTCCGCCGCAGATGACGCGGCCGGGCTTGCCATTTCCGAAACGATGCGGGCGCAAATCCGTGGCCTCGACCAGGCCTCGATAAACAGCCAAGACGCCGTCGGGCTTGTTCAAACGGCAGAGGGTGCGATGGCAACGGTCAGCGATATGATTATCCGTATGCGCGAGCTTATGGTGCAAGCCGCAAACGATACCAACACCTTCGATAACCGCGAAATGATACAGCTTGAAATTGACCAAATTATGACGGAAATAAACGATGTCACCTTCCGAACGCAGTTCAACACCCGCACCTTGCTTGCGGGTGGATTGAGCGGCGAGGGCGGCGGTCGCACAAGCCCCGTTTCTTTGCAGTGGATGATATTTGAACAAGTCCGGGTTATCGGCTTGCCGCACCCGGGCGGAACGGTCGGACCGACCGGGCGGCACCCCAATCCGAACAATAAAAATGAAACAAGCCTTCGGCATGAAATAATTGAGTTGCAAACAGAACTTATTGCCCTCGCACGGCGTGTTGGGGAAAGGCTTGTTGCTTCGGGTGAAATGTCACGGACGGATCTCAACGACATGTTTAACGGATTTCCCCACGATTTCACCGAAATTATTGCACACATGCAACAATCCGAAATGCAACAAATGCGAAGCATCGAAAGTCGTTTGGAGAACAGATTGCGAACTGCATTGCGAACTGCGGAAGAAATTTACCAAATCACACAAGACCAAGTTAATGCACTTGGCGGCATGGGTGCAATAAATGGCGACGGCTCAAACGTATTCAGCCAACAAGCCCTTGCCGAATGGAGTGACGACGCGAGGGAACGGCTTAACGAAATACGGGATTCCATAACCGGCCCGAGTACACTATCGCGCTACCCGCAAGGCTATTTAAATCGCCTTGCGGAAATTGATGACATCGCTTCGCTTTACGATATTATCGGGTATTTGGTGGGGTGGCCGGGAATTATCCCCAATCCTAATTTTCAACCGCCGCCGCCATATATGGACAACCCCTATTGGGTGCGACCAAACAGGCATGAAAACCCTTTGTGGCGAGCATTTCAAGATAATCCCGATATGATAGACAATCCTAACCCGCAACCTTTTGTAATAGATCCCAATTACCGATGGAATTTTGAGCAAGGGGGATGGTTTCAAATAGCGTATCCCTATGAACAATGGTTCGACGTACTGGGCAGTGCAGGTCATTTGGAGTGGGGACCTCTTATCCCTGACCCAAATTGGACTGCGCAAGTGCCGGACCAGAACCCACATCAGAGGTGGAATAGATGTGAAGAGCCCAATCCACCGGCAGATGGCGACCCGTGTTCCTGTGGCGAAGCTACATGCGAACCTGACCCTCAAGTTTCTCACCCTCAAGTACCGAACGATACGCGTGTTCCCGCGCCCTCATACATTTACGACCCAAATTGGCAGCGTCCGATAATTCGCATACCAAACTATATTCCCAATGAACCCGATTGGAGCAATTGGCTGAACACTCCGGGAAATTTCGTGTACTCGTCACCTACACCGCCCAGTTGGATACCTGACCGCAGCTTTATCTGGTCTCCCGATCGCGGGGAATGGGTAGACAGAGTGGGCAACCGGCATCCTAATTGTTCGGGCAATCCAAATGATGGTCCATTAGTGTTTCGTCCGGGCAATCCGGATGGGGTTCGAAGACCTGCCCCCGGCCTAACCCATCCTCCACAGTTTGTGTCCGATGGCTATAATGAATTCTTGGACTGGAGTGCTACACATCCCCGTATACCAAACACAAGATATGTAGTCGTGGGCAATGACGGCAGTCTGCGCCCTGTAATAAGAATGTATAGCGGAAGAACTCTCAATAACTTGGAAATGCTCCAAGGTCTCTCCCTCGATGCACTCGGCACAGTAAACCTCGAAGCAAACGCCATGTGGTTTCAAATCGGGGCGAACGCATTGCAGGGAACGGTTTTACAGCTAAAAGGCATACACACGGGCATACTCGGCGGAGGTCGCGGCGATTTAACAACGCTCATTGATGTTCGCGAAAGAAGCGGCATCCCCATTTCCGAGCAGCTTGACATCATCGATCTTGCCGAAGGAATTGTAAACGCCCAACGCGCACAGCTCGGCGCGGTACAAAATCGCCTCGAATTCACCCGTCAATCCCTCGACATCTCGTCCGAAAATTTGTCAGCCGCCGAGTCCCGCATTCGCGACACGGACATGGCACTTGAAATGATGCGCTTCACAGCTGCGCAAGTTTTACAGCAAGCCGGAGTCTCCATGCTTGCCCAAGCAAACCAACTGCCCGCAAGTATTCTTCAGTTATTGCAGTAAAATTAAGGGAATGAACGTCAAAATCCACCCCATAAGTACGCGGGGTGGATTTTTTTTGGTAATGCATAGTGTTCACAAATGCAACCATAATGCATTAATTCCGGAAAAAATGCATGAGCGTGCGTCTTAACACGAACCCCCTAATACATAACTTCCACGAGAACAAGCCCTTGCGGCGGCATGGTTTTGCCTGCTTTTGTGCGGTTTTTTGATGCGATAATTTGCGCTGTATCGTCGGGCGAAATTTTGCCCAAACCCACATAAACGAGAGTTCCTGCGATTATGCGCACCATATTGTAGAGAAAACCACTGCCGCTTACGCGGATTTCCGCGCCGTATTCCTCTTGCGTTTTCACTTCGATTGCGAAAATTTCCCGCACCGTTGTTTTTGCACTGCTTCCGGTTGCACAAAATGCCGCGAAATCATGCACGCCGATAAAGTGTTTCGCGGCTTCTTGCATCCTCGAAAGATTCAATGTTTGGGGGATATGCGCGGCGTAGCGCGACAAAAGCGGGTTCGGGTGAGGGGAATTTTGTATCTTGTAAATGTATGTTTTCTGCTTTGCGTCGAATTGGGGGTTGAAATTTTCAGGGACTTCGACCGCCGCCACAACAGAAATATCTCCGGGCAAGCGTCCGTTTAAAACCTGCGGCAATTTATTAAGAGGTACGCACAAATCATGTGCGAAAAACGACGCCCGTTGCCCAAGTGCGTGAACCCCCGCATCCGTGCGGCTTGCGGCGCGAAGCGAAACCGCCCGTCCGATAATCGAACCGATCGCATCCTCAACTTTTTCCTGCACCGCTACAGCATTGTCCTGCCTTTGCCAGCCTGCATAATTTGTTCCGTCATACGAAATCGTAAGCAAGATTTGCATTATTCCGTTTCGATTTTCGCAAGCATAGCGGCAAACTCTCCGCGTTTTTCGCGTTCGGCGGCAACAAGTGCGGGCGGAGCTTTGGCAAGGAAACCCTCGTTTGCGAGTTTTGCGTCGATGCGGGCGATTTCCTGCTCAAGCCTTTTGCGCTCCTTTGCCAGTCGCGCACGCTCCTTCTCCGCGTCAACAAGCGAATCGAGGGGCAAATAAATTACGACTTGATGGGCAACGACCGAAACCGCGCCGTCGGGCGGCGGTGTTCCGGGTTCGAGAACGCTCACTTCTTTCGCGCCTGTCAGGAGTCCGATTGAGGCTTGCAAATTTTTGAACAAGTTTTCCGATTCATTGTTCTCGGGGACAACAACCACGGCGATTTTTTGCGATGGCGGAACCTGTTTTTCCGTGCGAACGGCGCGAATGCCGCGCACGGCTTCTTTTATTCGGTCGAGTTGCTTTTCGGCGGCGGGATTGTCAAATTCCGCGCCGAATTTTGGCCAGCTCGAACGCATGATTGTGGGGGATTCCAATTCAATGCCCGCCGCGTCGGCAAGCGCGAGGTACAAATCCTCCGTGATAAACGGTACAAAGGGGTGCAAAAGTCGAAACGCGGAATTCAAAACAACGCACATGGTTTTTTGCGCATTTTCGCGTGAAGTTTTCGTTGCCGCGTCGGAGTCTTTCGCGTAGAGGCGCGGTTTTATTATCTCAACGTACCAGTCGCAAAATTCGTCCCACACGAAATCCACTACCCTTTGTGCCGCGAGGCCGAGTTCGTGCGCTT
>WRHA01000221.1 GCA_009783395.1 Defluviitaleaceae bacterium | reverse complement strand
GAGCCGGCCCGAAAAAACGGCTCTCGGGCAATGTCGATTTAACGGAAAAATTGCGGCATGATTTTATACGAAACCACGCAAACGGATTTAACGAAATAAAAGATGCCATCGCCGCAAACGATACGAACGCGGCAATCCTTTCGGCACACACGCTTAAAAGCGTCGCAGGGTTGATTCACGAAAGCACACTTATGAACTCCGCGGCGCGTATCGAGCAGCTTTTGGCTAAAGGCGATTTACCCTCGACAAAGCTAATGAACTCTCTCGAGAGTGAAATAACGCGAGTGGTAAACGAAATCGGCGCGGTTGACACATTCGATTTAAAAGGAAGCGACGTGATTGACGATAACATCGCACTCACACTTCTGTGCAGGCTCGAACCTCTTTTGGAATCACAGGACACCGAATGCATGAATTTTACAGACAAACTACAAAAAATATCAAATTCCGAAAAACTGCTGGAGCAAATTGAAAACTTTGACTTTGCAGACGCGTTAATATCGCTGCAACTGCTAAAGTCCGAGATTGAGAGGGGCTAGATATGGAAGCCAAAACGTCTTGGGGGGGCATATTGTGAACAGCGTCTTAATAGTTGATGACGAAGCTATGAACATAACCGCGCTCATGCACATATTAAACAAGGATTACAAGGTTTATGCCGAGCGTGAAGGTGTAAACTGCCTTAACACGGCAAAAAACCTGCGCCCTGATTTAATTTTGCTTGATGTAATGATGCCGGAGGTCGACGGGTTTGAAGTAATTCAGCAACTTAAAAGCGACGAGCAAACAAAAGATATCCCCGTAATTTTCGTGACAGCAAAAGTCGGCGCGGAGGACGAGGTTAAGGGATTTTCTTTGGGTGCGGTGGACTATATTTACAAGCCCTACAACCCGCCCGTTATTGAAATGCGCGTGCGTCACCAAATAAATTTGCTAAATTTCACCCGCCGCGAACGTGAGGTTATGCAAACACAAAGGCGTATGTTTGAATCGATTCCCCTTCCGTTTAGCTTATGGACGGATGATTACAGGGTTATCGATTGCAACCAAGCCATGGTTGAATTTTTGCAAATGCCAAACAAAGAGGTCGCGCTTTCACGTTTTTACGAATTTTCTGTGGAAAACCAGCCTTGCGGAACATCCTCCACCGATAAAGTCGTCGAAATCATCGACGAGGTTTTGGAAAAAGGAAGCATTGTTCGGCTTCGATGGAATCACTTGATTGGCACAAAGGTTATTCCCGTTGAAATTTCGGCAACGCGGGTTCAAATGCACGGCAAATTTTTTTGTGCGTGTTATGCCGTTGATTTGCGCCCGATTGAAGCCGCGCTTGAAGCGGAAGAAAACAATCGTGCAAAAAGCCGCTTCCTGGCACGCATGAGCCACGAAATCCGCACGCCGATTACTGCAGTTATGGGCATAACGGAAATCCAACTGCGCAACAAAATTGTCCCGCACCAAACGGAAGAAGCCCTTGTACAAATTTACAGCTCTGCAAAAACGCTTTTAAATATCGTGAACGATATTTTGGATTTTTCAAAAATTGAATCGGGCAACATGCCTCTTTTTAACACCGAATACGATGTTGCAAGCCTTATAAGCGACGCGGCGCAATTGCACTTGGTTTATTCCGAGCGCAAAGATGTTTCATTTAAAATGGAGATTGACAAAAACCTGCCCCAAAAACTCATCGGCGACAACCTGCGAATCAGGCAAATCATTAATAATTTGCTGACAAATGCCTTCAAGTACACCGCGTCGGGTGAAATTCTTTTTTCGCTAAGCTTCGAAGACGAGCTTGTTATAAAAATATGCGACACGGGGCTTGGCATGACTTTGACGCAGGTCGAAGAAATCGGCAGCGATTACGTCCGCTTCCACGAGCAAGATAAGCCGTTTGTTGGCGGAACCGGCCTTGGGCTTCCGATTGTCTACAGCCTTGTCAAAATAATGGGGGCCCGAATCGATCTGCAAAGCGAGCCTGAAGTAGGCACGTGCGCCATTGTTCATGTGCCGCAAAAAGTATCCGGTACAACTGTTATCGGCGAGGAGCTTGCCGCAAGCCTGCAAAACTTCGAAGTAAAAAAATGGACTGTCACTAAAGAACTTGAATTTGAACCGGAACCCATGCCCTACGGAAAGGTTCTGGTTGTGGATGACGTTGACACAAATCTATATGTAGCCGAAGCAATGCTTCAATCATTCGCGCTAAATGTCGACCTCTGCGAAAACGGGCATGATGCCATCAAAAAAATTAAGCAGGGCAACGAGTACGACGTGATTTTTATGGATCATATGATGCCGGGCATGGATGGCATTGAAGCAACAAGCGCGATGCGAAGCATGGGCTATACGCACCCCATCGTCGCATTAACCGCAAATGCCGTAAAAGGACAGGCCGAGATGTTCTTAAACAACGGTTTCAGCGGATTTATGTCCAAACCGATTGATATTAATTTGCTGAATTCCTATCTTGTGCGATTTGTAAAAAACAAACAAAGGTGAGATCTGCATATTGAATAAAACCCTGTGCCGTGGTGAATAGTAACAGAATATCACGCACGCAAGGAGTTTATTTATGGATATTAATATGCCGACCGAACAGGAAAACGAAGATGAGCAAAAACCACAGGCTCCGCCCGCACCCCAGCCGGAAGCTATGCCGCCGCCAAAGCCGAACCCTCGCGGCGTAATCCAAATTTTAACGATTATCGGGCAAATTGAGGGGCATGTGCTTATGCCGCCGACTAACAAGACAACGAAGTATGAAAATGTTATTCCGCAGCTCGTTGCCTGTGCGGAAAGCACGGAAGTTGACGGACTCCTTGTTTTGCTTAACACAATGGGCGGCGACGTAGAGGCCGGGCTTGCGCTTGCCGAGCTTATCGCGCATTTGGGCAAACCATCGGTGTCGCTCGTTATTGGCGGCGGGCATTCTATAGGGGTACCCCTTGCGGTTTCCGCAAAATATTCCTTCATTGCGCCGTCGGCAACCATGACGATCCATCCCGTTCGCATGAACGGAACCTTGGTTGGCGCACCGCAAACGTACGAATATTTCAACAAAACCCAAGAGCGCGTGCAAGATTTCATCACGGAACACTCGAAAATATCACGCGATCGTCTAAACTCTCTGATGATGGATACACAAACCATGGCGCAGGATGTCGGAACGATATTAATCGGCGAAGAAGCCGTAAGCGAAGGCATAATCGATGCAACCGGCGGCCTGCACGACGCTATGGAGAAGCTTTACGAGTTTATCGGAAAGATGTAATATTAAACCCACGGAGATTCACTTTCCCGTGGGTTTTTACATATGGGGGGATTAGATGAATAAAAAAATGTTTTTTATCGCTTTTGTCGTGGCATTGTCCATGAGCGTAACCACGGCGGGCGTGCTTTTTGTTGTCTACATGTCGGAGCATGGCGTCATCGATGTCGCGCTTGTTACGTCGGAAGAGCCGGAGCAAACGCCGGAGCAAACACCGAGCCCAACACCCGCGCCAACGCCTGAACCCACACCCACCCCCACACCCGAACCAACCCCTCACCCGTGGGAAATTTTTTCTCCTCACCCGCTGCCCGAAACAAACCCCGCTACTTTTCCGCGTTTTGCTTTTGAAAATCGCATAAACGAATATATGACGCTGTATCCAATTCATTTTGGTATGCCCGAAGATTACACCGACGTAATCGGCGTAACGACTTTTCGCGGAAACAATTTTCGCAATGATCCGACATGGGGCAATGTAACAATGTCGGAGCGAAGGCTTGAAGTTCGATATGAAATTCGTATCGGCCAGCTTGGTCGGTGGACGGGAGTTGGTTGGACAGGGCAACCTGCCATCGTACAATGGGATTGCGAAACGCGTGAGATGATGAATTTGCATGAACATTTTCGCTACCAAGTGGGGCTTATCGAGGTAATTCAAGGCACGATGGACGGGCATGTTTACTTTTTTGAATTGGAAACAGGCGAGGAAACACGTCCTCGCCTGCGATTTAACGAAAATATAAAAGGAAGCGTTACGCTTGACGCAAGAGGCTATCCCCTGTTGTACATCGGGCAAGGCGATAATATTCACGGAGGGCGTTTTGGATACTATATTTTTTGCCTGATTACTTTTGACGAATTATTTTTTATCAACGGGATGGCCGGCTATGTTCCGCGAAGATGGGGTGCGTTCGACGCAAACCCGTTGTTTGACACCGACCGGGACAGGGTAATTATCGCGGGCGAAAACGGCGTAATTTACAGCGTTGTGCTAAACACCGAATTCGACAGGCCCGCCGGTACGATTTCAATCAATCCGCTGGTATCACGATATTGGCACACAGGAAGTCGGCGGCTCGGCACAGAAAATTCTCCGGCGGCGTTTGGGCATTATTTATTTTTCGCAGACAATGCCGGGTGGATTCAATGTTTGGATTTACGCACGTTGGAGCCTGTTTGGGTAATGGACGCAGGGGATGATACGGACTCAAGCTTGGTATTGGAATGGGAGGAAGAAAACGAGCGGCTCGTAATTTTCACCGCAACACAACTGGATTTGCGACGGCAAGCCGGAGATGCCTATGTTCGAAAACTCGATGCCGCAACGGGCGAAACCTTATGGCTGCAAGCAATTCGGTGCGGCTATAACACTGCCGTAAACGGCGGCGTAACCGCAACCCCCGTTGTTGGGCGGCA
>WRHA01000220.1 GCA_009783395.1 Defluviitaleaceae bacterium | reverse complement strand
AAGAAGGTCGGCTTGCGCGGATGGAGTCTACGCTCGAGCAAATGAGCAAAGACGTTGCAGAGCTAAAAACGGATGTAAAAGGATCCGTCGAGAGACTGCATCAGCGTCTCGACGATCATCTGCGATTTGAACACGTAAATAATCTGCGGGAGTATAAGACCTGTCTTAAAACAAGCGCGACCGAAACAACTCGGCAACCAGCGGAACAACATAACCGCTTCCGCCGCGACCATGCACGTCCTCAACCATTGATGCAACAAGAAGCGGCACGTCGGTTTCGTCCACGGTTAGCATAACAAACCAGCCTATTTCCGTACCCGTTTCGTCGTCTTGGGCCAGCTTGATTTCCGCGGTTCCCGTTTTTCCGCCCAAAACCACGCCCGGAAGTTGTGCGTTTCTTCCCGTGCCGACCTCTACGGAAAAAATTAAGCTGTTAAGCACAAGCTCCGCCGTTTCGGGCGAAAATGCGCGCGGAAGCCATATCTCAGAAACTTCGTCGAGAAACAAACGCGGCGCGATTATATCTCCGTCGTTTACAAAAGCCGAATAAATTGCCGCAAGATGAACCGGGTTTACTTGAATTTCACCCTGCCCGTATCCGCTGTCCGCAAGCTGGATGTCGGATGTAAACCCGCCCGCCTGTGAAACGGAAGACCGAAAAAGCGCGTACTCAAACGGAATCGCATCGCCAAATCCTACATTCGCAAGCCCGTTTGCAAATGCATCCGCGCCTATTCGTAACGCGGCTTTGGCAAAATAAATATTGTCCGACCATGCCATTGCATTATTTAAATTCGCGGGGCCGTCGTATTCTCGCACCGTTGTTACAAAAAACCTGCCCCAGCTTGCATCCTGTTGCCAGCGCAATCCGCTTTGCCCGAAATTTTCATCATAACGAAACGCGCCCGCATCCAATCCGATTGCAGCGGTTATCGGCTTCATCGTTGAGCCGGGGCTGAACGTCGCACGGAATCGATTAAACAGCGGAAGGTTTTCGTCCTCGTAAATTTCGCTCCACACGCTCGTTCTCATGCCGCGCACAAATTCGTTCGGGTCATATGACGGCGTGCTTACAAGGGCCAAAACTTCGCCCGTCAACGGATTTGTTACAACAGACGCGCTTTTGTCGCCGGAAAATTTTTCGTAAACTTGCTGTTGAATATGCGCATCTATGGTCAGCCGAATGTTTTGACCGTTTTGCGGAGGCGTGTGTGCCAGCGTTGTCGTCCGATTTCCTTCCGTGTTCAAAATGAAAATTTCCCGACCATCCCTTGCGCGAAGTATGTCTTCATACATTCGCTCAAGCCCGGTTCGACCGATAACGCTGTTCATGTGATAGCCGTAATCTCGACGCGCCTCCAACTCCTCGGCGTTAATATTTTGCACATATCCCACCAAATGCGCGGCACTGCGCCCCAGCGGATAATATCTGACATGCGCCGTACTAACCATAATTCCCTGCACCGTTAAAAGTTCATCAATCAAATCCTGCGCATCGCGGGGAATAATTCTGAGCTGTACAAAAACATCGTCCCGCACATACGATGCGTTCAGCCGACGAATAATTCCCTCCGGCGTCATTTCCAACAGCTCCGCAACCTTTGCAATATCGTCTTCATCCGGTTCGAGCGAAATTTCATCGCGAATCATTCTGCCCGGAATAAAGCCTACAGCCGAAGCCGTTCCCGGCCCTGCAAGCATATCGCCATACCTGTCATAAATACGCCCGCGCTCGGCATGTAAAATATTTACCCGAACCCTGTCGCTGTCTCCAAGCTCCGGAAAAATTTTTGTTGAATCCCATTGCAGGCGATATTCACTGCCCGAGTCACGCTCGAAAACAGCTTGGTTATCGAAAGAAATTTCCCCCGCCACCGTGTCCATAGTAATCGCATATGTAACAATTTTTCGCCCCGGGCGATCCGCAACTTCGGATATTTCCCGAACCACCGCAACAATATTCCCAGCACCGATTCCTTCATATATATTGCGATTTCGCTCAACAAAATCCTCCCGAGAAATCACATCGCGACTTGCCGCCGTAAGCATTGCATACATATCCTCAAACCGCCCGTTTTCAGCATGTTCAAAATATTGTAAAAGCAGTGCGTCGGGGGACACAATCTCCCGCTCAGGCATCGGATCCTGCGCGGCGCGAAACACCGTTTCCAATGGTAACGGGAGCGGCAATGGCGATCGCAAAGCAAAAACAACCGCGCCGATTAGCGCAATGTTCATACATATTAAAATGACCCCTATTATTTTCGCAGATTTTTTACTCACAACAAGCCCCTCCCATTCAGACCACTTTCAGTTTCCCATCATAAATTTCAAACACATGTTCTGCTTGTTTCGCCAATTCGTTATTGTGAGTCACCATCACAATGGTTTTTCCTGTTTTATGGACATTATAAATATGCTCCATCACGTCTTTTTCCGATTCCGAATCCAAATTTCCCGTTGGTTCGTCCATTAGCAAAACATCGGGGTCGTTTGCGAGGGCGCGAGCGATTGAAATTTTTTGTTGCTGTCCGCCGGAAAGTTCGTTGGGCTTCGCGGCGGCTTTATCGAAAAGCCCGACAAGTTTCAACAAATCCTCGGCTTTTTTCTGCTCTTTAGCAGGAACACCACCAAACATCATCGCAATTTGAATATTCTCCAGTGCCGAGAGGTTTTCGAGCAAATTAAAAAACTGGAACACGAAGCCGATTTTTTTTGCCCTAAGCTCCGACAATTTGGCGTCGCTTAAATCGGAGATATTCACACCGTCGATAAAAACATTTCCGCTTGTTGCCCTGTCAAGCCCGCCGATCAGTTGCATCAATGTACTTTTTCCATGCCCGGATTTTCCAATTATGCAAGAGAACGAGCCGCGAGGTATTTGCATGTTTATGCCTTTTAGCGCGTAGGTTTTGACCGAGCTTTTGCCATAGATTTTTTCCAGATTTTCGACTCGGATTATGCAATCACTCATAGATTATCGCCTCCATCAGTACCGATTATTGTACACATCTTCGCTCCTGGCGTCGTTTTGCGGCATTTTAAAACAATTCGTCCAACAAAGTATAATAATCAATCTTTTCCCAATCAGGGAGCTAGTTTTACGTTATCTCCACCCTTCACAGATTACCTCCTACTAACTTATCGCCTCCACCGGTGTTAATTTCGACGCCTTCCATGCGGGAAACAAGCCCGATAAAATTGAAATTACAAGCGAGAATCCGATTGCGGATACGATTAAAACGGCATCAATATTCACGCCGGCCTCAAGCCCCATCAACATTTCATCACCTTGAATAATCGGCGCGGCGAAAACGGACACGATTATTCCAACAACAATGCCGAGGATGCCCCCAAGCAATCCGTACAATCCCGATTCGATCACGAAAATTCGAAAAATCACGGAACTGCGTCCGCCGATAGCCCGCATAATTCCGATTTCGCGTCGCCTTTCGTAAACGGCAGTCATCATCGTATTGATAATCCCAAACGCCGCCGCAATAAGTGCCACGCCTGCAACCGCCTGCAACGTAACGTTCACAGATCCGATAATTGTAAGCACCGCACCGAGCAATTGTTCATTGGTCGCTACGTTAACATTGTTTGCAACACTGTGAATGGAGGCATAGAAATAGTCGAATCGCGCCATATCATCAACGGTCGCCGACATATACGAAACGCTTCCCTCCCTATCGAAGACCCGCTGTGCCACCGAAAGCGGCATAAAAACATTGGTGTCATCGTTACTGCTTGTACTTGCCAAAATTCCGACCACCGTAAACATCTCGCCGCGCCGAACTTCCAACTCATCCCCAACGCCCAAATCGAACCGATTCATAATACCCTGCCCGATTATAATTGCTTCGTGATCCTGCGACGAAAAATATTCCCCCGCGTACATATCCCAATTCCTAAATGTTTTTGTTTCTGCGGGAAGAATCCCCGTAACGGTTGTTGGTTGTTGCGCACCCGCTGTGGGATTGTAAATCATCATTCGCCGTGTGAGATGTGGGATAACATCAAGACCTTCTATTGCGGCGATTTTTTCAAATTCCGCAAAATCCAGCCGCTCCGAAATCGCATCCCCGGTGATAATTCCGATTTGATTAAACACACACAAATCGTCGGGAACAATAACGAAATTTCCGCCCAGCGAATACGCCTGCGCCGTAACTTCATTTCGCATATTTTGTCCGATTGACATAAGCGCGACAAAAGAAGCCATGCCGATTGTAATGCCCAGCAAAGTGAATAAAAATCGCCCTTTTCGGCTAAGCAGGTTTCGTGCAACAAGTTTCAATACATTCATGCAAACCCTCCTAAGGAACTGTCCTAAAATACCTCAAACCCCTCGAGCGCAAGAATATCCCTTATTTCCTCGACGCTAACCCCGGGTTCGTGTTCCACCACAAGAACGCCGCTTCTTAAATTAATCTCAACGCTAATCACTCCGCTTAATGCGGAAAGCTCCGCGTTTATAACGGTAACACATCTTTGGCAATTCATGCCGGAAACGGTAAGGGTGGTCGTAATTCGCGATGCATCGTCGGATTCCACACTGCCGACTTGCTCTGAAGAACCGGGTACCGCCTCGTTATTGTCACACGCAACGAGCGCGAAAAACATTGAACAAATCACCAAAAATAATATTTTTTTCATAAATACATCCCCTTATTTTTT
>WRHA01000219.1 GCA_009783395.1 Defluviitaleaceae bacterium | reverse complement strand
TGTAGTCGAAGGGCAAACCGAGATATGGCGCGTTTTCTCGCAAAATCGAAAATTGCGTAATCAGCCCCGACATTGCCCAATAAAAAGCGGTAACGCCGCCGACAAAGCGCGTAACTTCACCGATGTCGTACATGCCCTCAAGTGCGCGCAAACCAATCAGCAAATACGCCGCCGCCGCAATAGCCGCGCCGACTGCTTCCGTAATACCGTGGGTTTGGCATTCCGCCTTGCTCCAATCGCCTTTAAACCATGTGTTCGCCTTTTTAACCGCCGCCAAAATCGGCTCTGATAAATTAAAAATCCGCACGTCCAGACCGCCGCTTGCAGTTAAAATATAATTATGGTGATAGTACGCGCTCAGGGTGTTAAATTTAGCCAAATTTTCAAAGCTCGTGTGTGCAATGCGATGTTGTCGACGGATTAGCGCGTGGTTGATGGTCGCGCTGACTGCAACCGATGCGATGATAAATAAAATTAAAGCCGCGTGCGACATTAAAAACGTATCGCCCTGCGGAATAAAAAACATACCCGCAAGAATAATCGCCGCGCCAACCAAGCCGACAAACTGCCCAAATAATGAAGAAAATGTCCACCCAAGTCGCATAAGCCCTAAACCGCCCGCATGGGTTTTTGCATATGCATCCGCCTTTAATGCGGCAACCTCTGCTTTTTCGGTAAATTTGAAATCCATTTCGGCGTGATGTTTTTCCCACATCATTTGATGCCGCTCCCAAAAATCGGCGCCGCCACCCCTTTTATTCCAACTGTACTCCAAAAAATTTTGTGCAAGAGATGAAAAAAAAGCAAAGCCCACCGCAAAGCATACATATAAAACAATCCGCGACAAATCACGCTCGCCGGAAAGCTCGCTTAACACAAGCGACGACAAAAACAGTACAACAAGCGGGCGCAAAGCTTGGAGCGCGCTAAGCAAGCAATGCGTGAGCTGATCTTTGCGTATGCTGTGCAAAATTACTAAACCGCGCCACGAATCGATGACGGCTTGTTTCAGGGCAAGCTTTTCGCTGCCGTTTCGGAAATTTAATTTATTCATCGCCGCCGCTCCTTTTCGAGCCCGTGCTCTGATAATAAGAGGCCTGCGTCGCGAACATTTCCGCGTATTTGGCGTTTTTGCGCATAAGCTCGTCGTGCGTGCCTTCTTCGGCAATTACACTTCCGTCGAGCAAAATAATTCTGTCGCAAAAGCGCGTGCTTGCCAAACGATGCGAAATGTAAATTGAAGTTTTGCCCTGCGTTAAATCAGCATAACGCGCATACATTTCGCTTTCGGCGATAGGGTCAAGCGCGGCAGTCGGTTCGTCGAGAATTAAAAGAGGTGCGTCCTTGTAAAGCGCGCGTGCCAACGCGAGTTTTTGTCGCTCTCCGCCCGAAAGCTCAATTGCATCCTCATCAACCTCACGCACGAGATTTGCGTCAAGCGGTTTATCAAGCCCCGCAAGCGCGAGACATTTCTTTACACGCTCGATATCGGGCGACGAGGATTGCGCTACATTTACCGCAACATTGTCCGCCAAAAGAAAAATGTCCTGAAAAACCGCCGTTGTCGCCGAAAAATAATCGTCGCGATTATACCGGCCGTGTTCTTTGCCATCATAAAAAACCCTGCCGACCTGCGGTGTGTAAAATCCGCAAATCAATTTTATCAGCGTAGTTTTGCCCGCGCCGTTTACGCCGACGATTGCAAGCCGCTCTCCGGCACGGATTGTTAGATTTATATCGCAAAGGGTGGGCTTGTCTGTGTTTGGATAGGTGTACGACACGTTTTCGAGCCTAATTTCCGCCGCAATTTTTGTGTTGGGACATGCGCCGCCGGTTTTTCGCATGTTGTCGGGATAATTTAGCGTTTCGCGGCGGTCGCTCATATGCAGTGACGAGCGAAACAGCTCTGTTCCGTTTGTGATAATGCCGTTGATCCATGCCGCTATGCCGCCGATTGCCGCAAACATCATAACAAACTCACCCAAACCAATGTCCCCCGCAAGAAGCAAGTAGGTCAAAAAAGCATACGCCGCACCATCGCGTAAAAGCACCATAAAATTGTCCGAAAAGCCCGACGCAAGCCCTTTTTTTGCCGATCGCGCCTCACTTTCGCAAACTTCTCCCAAATAAAAACCCCATCGCTCCATCAACCAATTCTTCATCGAATACAGCCGAATGTCCGCCGCGTTTTGTTTTATCGCAAGAGCCCATCTCGTGTGCCACACCTTTTGCCAAACCTCACCGACGTAATCCCTCCGCGCTTCGTCAAATTTTCTGTGTCGTCGCTGAAAAAACCAGGTTACGGCAACGCTTGCGCAAAGCAATAAAATAATCAGCGGGTGAACCATAATGATCACCCCGCCGAATAAAATCAATCCGCCGACATTTACCACAAACCCCGAAATCGTCCGAATAAATCGCGGCGCGCCTGCGTCACCCTGCATGACGAATTGAACCTTGCTGTTAAGTTTTACAAAATCGGGATGCTCCCTGTTTTCGTAATCCATAGTAAGCAATTTTTCGCCATGCTTGTATGTAAAATCCGCCTCGATGACATTTTTCGCCTGAGGTTCAATTTTCGTGGCCGAGTAGCCGTTTAAAAAATACGCAACAACAAGCACAAAACCAAGCGCGAGCATAATAGCCAAAAATCGCTCCGCCGTCGCGCCGGAAGTAATTTCATCTATGACGATTCGCGGTGTGAGAATTCCGGCAAACGGAAGTAATATGCGCGTTGCTGTTCCTGCAACAAGCCAAAACAGCAATGGCTTATCCGCCCGCCACATACACGCAAAGCCATAAGCCGTGTTTGACAACACTCCGTATTTTGACACAATAAAGACCCCTCCACTTTCAGACCGCCTTCAGCTTCCCATCGTAAATCTCAAACACATATATATGTTGGGGATAATTTCGGTTGCCCTGAGAATACATTACAAACCGCTTTTGCCGCATCAGCTTGAAATGGCTGGTGTCTAAATTGCAAATTCATGGGTATCACCGTCTTTCTCTAATTCAACAAGCAATGCTTACTGTTTTCCTTTTTTGGCTATCTTGTAAATGCTTCCAATGCTATCCAAGTAATCACGCTCGACTTGCGACAAGGTTCTTTGTTGGTATTTTTTGTGTTGCGCCTTTACCTTGTCATCTTTGTCTTTTGTAGAAATTTTGCCGGCACCAACCAACACACCTTCGCCTGTTGCCTTCAAAACACCATCTACATGGGTAATCCAATCAGCCATAGTCATAGGGATTTCACGTTCTGCTTGCCTTTCGGCAAAGTCAAGATAACCGGAGACCAGCAGATTTAGGCTTCGCAGTTCTTTTTCGTTCAGATAATTTTTGGCGAATTTGGCTTCTTGCAGGGTGGGTAATTGCCCCTTGAATGTTTGAAGCCCCATGAAATCCTTTTCGCTATCCACGCGGGAAAAAACAAGTTCGCTGGCGGTGTTGCCGTGTACGGCGTAGTGCATTTTGTTTTGCACCGTTTGGAAAAACAGCCTTGCGTTTTCGGATTTGCCATCATAATCGGTACTGGTTGCAAACAAATCCAGCACTTGCCGATAAAATACCTTTTCGCTGGAGCGAATATCGCGGATGCGTCCAAGTAGCTCCTTGAAATATCCCCCGCCGCCGGCTTCTTTCAACTTGTCATCGTCCATCGCAAAGCCTTTTATCAAATATTCTTTAAGTACGGTGGATGCGTATTGGCGAAACTGTACCCCACGAGGTGAACGCACACGGTAGCCAATGGCAAGAATCATGTCGAGGTTATAATGGACAACGCTTTTGGTCTGGGTTTTCCCCTCAATCGCACCATGTTCAGTGGTTAGCAAGTAATAGTTGCAAACCACTTCCTTGTCCAATTCGCCATCTTCAAAAATGCTTTTTATGTGTTTATTGATGTTTTGTCTTGAAGTCTGAAAAAGTTCCGCAAGCGCAAGTTCGTTTAGCCAAACCGTGCCGTCAAACATTTGAAGATTTATTTTCGCTAAGTTATCCTCGGTGTTGTAGATGATAATCTGTCCTCTGTCCATCATATCACCTTCACATTCGTATTTGGCGCAAGCAGTTTGAAAATCTCGAACACGTTTATTTTTTCGTGGGTGTGCGGCATGGACAGCGGCAAGCCCCAATCCGGCAAACAGTGGTAGAGTAAATCCATATCGTTACGGTCGGGCTTGATATTGCTTTCGGTTAGGCTGAGCTGGTCTTGGGTTATTTCGCTTGGCGTGTAGTATACGTCGGTCATGTTGGTGTCGTCTAATTCATCCTTGACGGTCTTGCTGATATTATCAAGAAGCTCCGGCATCTTCATAAGTGTCGCACCTCACGAATTTTTATTGTTCGGGTTGCTTTGGTTTGCGCCCCGGCTTTAACTTGCCTGTGCGTGTTGGCTTCGAATGGCTTATCCGCCCGCCACATTCAGACTAAGATACCACATATTGACAAGACTTTCATGCGGACAGGGGGAATTGCGCCAAAAAGACCGTCAAGCAATTTTAAAATTTTGTCAAAATCGCACAAAAAATATTTCAAAGAAAATGCCTCACAAGCCTTTCACAGAGCGGGCCGGCGGCATATTAAAAAAGGAACAAAATCTTAGAAAAGTTCCGCATATACGGGTTCAAATCTACATATATAATCAGCTCAAGTTTCGAGGCGACACCTTTA
>WRHA01000218.1 GCA_009783395.1 Defluviitaleaceae bacterium | reverse complement strand
CTGCTTTCCGAGGCGCGTACAGCGGCGGAACGCCTAAAAGCCCGCGCCGCCGATACCGATGCAAAATATCGCGATGCAAACGAAATTTTGCTTGAAACAACAACGGAAATTGAAAAACAGCAGAGCGAAATAAAACTTGCGCAAAATCGCGAAGAGCAACTTGCCGCCGACATTTCTCGGCTTAAAGGCGAAGCGGAAAAGCGCGAGGAAAATATTTTATTGCGCACGGAGGAAAAGGCGGCGGAAGAAAACGCCGCTTCCATTACACGAAACGAATTGGACGGGCTTAACGCGCAACTCGCAGAGCAACTCGCGCTTCATGCCCGGCACGAGGACGAATTACGCGACGGCGCGGCCGAAACCGACGCCCTGAGCAGGGCTGTAATGACGGCGATGAATGCCGCAAGTGACGGGCGTGCGGCGGTTCATGAAGCGGAAAACATGTACCACCGTCTCGAGGACGACAAGGAACGGCTGGATGCCGAGATTGAATCGCACGAAAATAAACTCGCCGAGCTAACTGCCGCCCGCACAGAAAGTGCATCGGCCATATTTTCATGCGAAAAAGAGCTTGCGCAAGCCCGGAAAAACGAAGCTTCTTACGCCGCAGAATTTAGTAAAATGCGTTCCGAAACCGACGCGCTTGAAAAAAATTTGCGCGAGATTACGGAAAATTTAACGGCGAGTCGCGGTCGGTTTCGTGCGCTGTCGGATTTGGAGGCGGCGCGAGAGGGGTATCATCGCAGTGTTAAGGCGGTTCTTTCGCGGAAAAAAGAGGCGGAATTTTCAGGCATATGCGGCGCGGTTGGCGAGCTGATTGGCATTAGGCGTGAGTTTGAAACGGCGATCGAAATCGCGCTTGGGGGCGCGGCGCAAAACATAGTTACACAAAACGAAGAAGACGCAAAGCGCGCCATCGAATTTTTGAAAAAAACAAACCAAGGCCGTGCGACGTTTTTGCCGCTAACCGCCGTAAAGGGCCGCAATATCGACACGTATCGGATTAAAAACGAGCCGGGCTACATAGGCATTGCCGCCGAGCTTGCGGAGTGCGAGAGTGTTTACGACGCCGTAATTTCACAACTTTTGGGCGATGTTGTAATCGTCGATGGTTTGGACAACGCGCTTGCCATACACAAAAAATTCCGCTACTCCTACAAAATTGTTACAAAGGCGGGGGAGCGTTTAAGCCCGGGCGGTGCGATTACCGGCGGAAGCGTTGCGCGGCAAAGCGCGGGAATAATCGGGCGTGCGCGACATTTGGACGAGCTTAAAACGCAGGTCGACGCGCTTCAAACAGAATCGGAACGCTTGACGCAAAAATTGCACGCGCTGAACGAGCGGCGCAAATCAACACGCGAAATTTTGCAAAACACCCAAGAAAAAATCACCAAACTGTCCCACGAGGAAATCGTGCTGAAAAATAAAATCGCCGAAACCGACGAAAATTTGTTGCACATGCAAAAAGCGGCGCAGGAATTTGGCGAAAAAAACGAGCAGATTATGGCGGGGATCATTGAGGCAAATTCTGCCGTTCGTGCATCGAAAATCGAGCTTGCAATTAGAGAAAAATCCATCGAAACCGCACGCGAGGCTTTGGAGAATTATCAGCGCGAGATCGAAAAAAATCGTCAATCCGTCACGGAGGAAAGCGATGTTTTAACAGAACTGCGCGTTGAAATAGCGCAAAAAACCCAAACACTCGCCCACGCCGAGCAAAATATTGACCGAATCGATCGGGAAATTGCCGTATTAAATGAAGAAAAAAAATTGCTTTGCGCAGAAGCCGCCGCAAATGAATCCGCACAAAAAAAATCCGCTTGGGATCGCGGAGAAAAAATTACACAACTCGAGCTGATTCAAGCGCGACTAAGTGCCGCACGCGTCGCGCTTACGGAAAGCGAAACCGAAAAATCCACCCTCGATGCGGCGATAAGCGAAACCGAAAGTGACGAACGCACCCATGCCGACGCCGCGGCGTTACTGGAGCGCGAAACCGCACGGCTTGAGGCGCGAAAGGAAAATCTCGACGCGGCAAGCCGCCGTTTTCACGACGAAATTTGGGAGGAGTACAACCTGTCTTTTGCCGCCGCCGAGGCATTTAAGCGTGTGGATTTAAGCGAAACCGCGCTTAGAAAACGCGGCCGCGAGCTGAAGTTTGAGCTTGCGGGGATGACCGATGTAAATGTCGGCGCGATTGAGGCGCACAAGCAGATTCAAACGCGGCACGAATTTTTAACAGCCCAGCGCGACGATATTTTAGGGGCAGAAGCCGCGCTTGACGAGCTTATCGCAAATCTTACCGCCGAAATGGAGACGCGGTTTGCAGAAAAGTTCGAGATTATCGCCAAGCATTTCCAAGATGTTTTTGCAGAAATGTTCGAAGGCGGCTCGGCGTCGCTTCGCATTACAGACCCCGAAGATGTGCTGGAATCCGGCATTGAAATAATCGCAAAACCACCGGGCAAGTCGCTTCAAAACCTGATGCTTCTTTCCGGCGGTGAGCGCGCACTTACGGCAATCGCGTTGCTTTTCGCCATTTTGCGCATGAAGCCGTCGCCGTTTTGCGTCCTCGACGAAATCGAATCCGCTCTCGATGATGCAAACATTACACGGTTCGCAAAATTCTTAAAACTACACGCCGTCGGCACGCAGTTTATTATTATCACGCATCGCAAGGGTACAATGGAGGCCGCCGACAATTTGTATGGCGTTACAATGGAAGAACAGGGCGTATCGAAACTGGTTAGCGTAAAATTTACGTAAGGAAACATAAGAAAAGAATGTGTAAAGTTTATTTTCTTACGTTTCCTAAATTAACAATTTGTCCAAAATGGGTTGATTATGTTACAATTTAATGTCAATATGTAGAGACTTAATTGCACCGGGGGCGAAGAAAATGGATTTATTTGACAGAGAGCAGCAGATTTACGACACTGCTGTCGCTATTTTGTTAGGCGCGGACGAAGGCTCACGCGTTGATATTTCGCATTACGGAAAGCTGACCGAGGAATATGGCAAGCTGCTTAAGCAGTTTAAGCAATACCGCAACACAACCGGCATCTCCGAGCGCAGAGTGCGCCACATAGATACCGACAAGCACGAGCATTTAAACCAGTTGCACTACGATGTTTTGACCGGGATTTTCAACAAGCGGTATCTCGACGAGCATATGGAGAACATCTTGAATAACATGGGGCGAACGGGCGATACGGTAAGTATTCTCAAAGCCGACGTGGATTTTTTCAAGCAGTTTAACGACCTTTACGGCCACGCGGCGGGCGACACGTGCCTTCGGCGTGTTGCAGATGAGTTAAAAAATTGCTTGTTCCGCAGTCATGATTTTGTTGTGCGCTACGGCGGCGAAGAGTTTATGGCCGTTATGCCATACACGAGAGAAGAAGGTGCGCGCCGCGTCGCCGACCGTATGCTTGAAAAAATACGCGCACTACAGCTCCCCCACAGCGGAAGCGATGTCTCCGAACATATAACCATCTCGATAGGTCTTGTTACCGGTCAAGATAACCCGACAAATTGGGTGTCGGAGGATTTTTACCGACGCGTCGACGAGGCCTTGTTTCATGCAAAAAATAACGGCAGAAATCAATACGCTTATTTAGGGCTTAGCGGGCATTAGGAGCTATCCGGGAGAAAGTAATTATGCCGAAGATATATTTAGACAATTGTTGCTACAACCGTCCCTTTGATGACTTTTCGGTTGCAAAAAACGCACTTGAAGCCAATGCCAAAATGTTTGTGCAATCGCTTGTAAAGTATAAAAGCATCGCACTTTACTACTCGTTTATGTCCCTACTTGAGATTGATGACAGTCCCTTTGAAGAAAGAACAGCATATATTCTTGACTTTATTGAGGAACACGCCCTTGGCTTTATAGGCGAAAGGCGGATCGAAGAAATCATGATGTTGTCTGAGGAAATTATGAAAACAGGTATAAAGAAAAAAGACGCTACGCATCTAGCCTGTTCGATAATCGCTGAATGTGATTATTTTATAACGACCGATAAGCGTGTACTAAATTATAAATCGGACAAAATAAAAATAGTAAATCCAATCAATTTTGTGGAAAGATGGGAGGAGTCCAAATGACCGGCAATGTTCAAACTCTAGCAATAATGAGCGCAGGTATGAAAATATTGCGCGAAACCCTTGGAATACTGGAAGCAGAAATTTTCATAACAAACATAAAAAACCCGGGGCATGATTATACCGAATGGCGCGAAAATTTATGGGAAGATTTAACGCTCCACGAACTACTGGAAAAGGCCGCCAAGTCAGAAAAAAAACATGGCGTTCCGAAAGGCGTTACACACATTTGAGAAGCATTATATGCGCTATCTCTTTATTATTGCAAATGCGATTCCGTTCCATAGGAGTGCCGATAAAATTATGAAAAAGGCAATGGTGACGAAGAAAATTATTGTGCGTGTTTTGCCGACTTTTCCCCGAGCTAAAATCGCGAACGAATACGAAAGTGCCGCCGCCCCAAGCAAAAGAAGTCCCACATTGATCTAAACATGAAAATTAACCATGGCGGCAGAAACGCCTGTTAGAACTTGTCTTCAATAATTTCACGCCGCCCCGACACAGCCTGGCGTTCCCACAGCTTCCCGTCGGCTCCTAACGTACCGCATTGGGTACGCGTCGTCGCCGA
>WRHA01000217.1 GCA_009783395.1 Defluviitaleaceae bacterium | reverse complement strand
GCATTGGATTGGCGTGCCGTCGGGGTAGCGCAGGCTTGAAATTAAAGCCGCCGCCGCTTTCGCCATTGCCATTGTTTTTTCCTCGAGGCATTCGCGCACGCCGCCCCATCGCCCGTCAATTGTCGGGCGGATTCCTATTTTGGGATAATTCATTTTGATGCTCCTTCCGAATGTTTTAAGTTGAGTATTTTAAATTGAATTCATGGTCGATTTTCTTAATCTCATCGTCGGAGATGTGAATAATTTCGCCCATTTCCACGGCTGATATGATGGCTTTTGCCGTCGCTTCGCAAACCTCGAGCCTGTCAAATGCCTTCAGCATCGAATCGCCTGTTGCAAGGATTTGATTGTTTTCGCAAATCAGCACAGGGGATTCTTCGCAAAGTGTATCGACTGCATCGGACAGATTTGTCTTTTTTATGTTGCGCAAAAGAATGTAGCTTTCGGGGATTGTGCGTGCGTCGAAAATCGCGTCTGTGACAGCAAACGCCATTGCGTGCGGCGGCTCTGCTGTGATAATGGATTTTATGTCGGGATGTTTTTCATAAATCTGCGCATGAAGCCCGACCGCGAGCGACGGCGTTTTGCCCGAGTCATTTTTGCCGTTTTTTATGAGAACGAGATCGTTTTCGGTGATGTATGCGCGATCGAAACCGTGGGGCGTGATTAAGAAACCGCCATCCGCTAATTTGGCGGAAATCGTACCATGCGCACATCCGAAAAGGTCTTGGCGACACGAACGTCGAATAAACGTGATCATATCGTACCGCAGCGCGAATTCATCCGAGTCGGCAGAATCGGTGCGGGTAGTGTCACTACCCGCACCGATTGCACCGATTTGAAATTTTGCGAAATCCGAATCGCAAACAGGCGTAATTTTGCCGATTTTATTGGCCAAAATCTGCAACTCCGCCGCGGCCTCGAGGGTTTCGAATTTCATATAACACTCAAACAGATTTTTACCGCCGACAACAAGCCCGTGATTTTCCATTACTACAATATTAAATCCCTTGGCAAATTTTGAGGAAATAATATCGCCAAGTTTTGCCGAACCCGGCACGGCGTAAGGCGCGATCGTAAGTTTTTCGCAAATATGGCGTGAGGTGGGCTTCAAATTTATTTCCGGCAAACGCCGCAAAACAGAAAACGCAACCGTTTTTGGCGGATGCGCATGAAGCACGGCGCGAAAATCCGGTCGCCTTTTATAAACCGACGCGTGAAACGGAAGCTCTATCGACGGCTTGTGCCGCCCGATAATTTCCCGACCGGGTTTGACGCAAACAATATCGTCGCGTGTCAGCGTCCCCTTGTCGACGCCGCTTGGCGTTATCCAAATGTCGCCGCTTTCGTCAAGAATCGAAAGATTTCCTCCCGACGTTGTGGTAAGACCGTTTTGGTAAATCCGATTCATGATTGAAACGATTTGATCTGCCGGATGCATTCTCAACCTGCGCACCTCCTACGGTAAAAATATTTTTACATCAAATGACCGTTTAATACATGCCCGCGCCTCGGACAAATCAGAAAAAACCCCGTCGGCAAGCATCTGAACGACGATATTTCCGATTGCCGACGCTTCCGTCGGACCTGCAATGACGGTTTTTCCGGTTCGCGTTGCGGTCAGGCGGTTTAAATAATCTGCGTTCGCGCCGCCGCCGATTACATGAATCGTGTCGTATCGCCGTCCCGTTTGCGTCTCCAATTCTATCGCGGTTTGTGCATAACAATCGGCCAAACTTCGATACACAACCGACGCTAATTCGCCGGGGGTTTGCGGAACGACCTGTCCGTTTTCCGCACAAGCAGATTTTATTTCGTCAATCATATTTTTTGGCGCGAAAAATCTGCGGTTGTTGCAATCGACAACAGAAAAAAATTCCGCACGCTCTGCCAAATCGCATAATTCACCAAAGCTGTACGCATTGTCGAGTTCCTCACAAACCCGCTGAATCATCCACAAGCCCATGATATTTTTTAGAAATCGGATATTTTTCAAAAATCGCGTTCCCGAATATCCGCCCTCGTTTGTGAAGCCCAAAATTCGGCTCTCTTCCCGACAATTCGGCGCATCCGCCTCAATTCCCATCAGCGACCACGTGCCGGAACTTATGTAAATGGCATCATTCGACGCCGCAATAACCGCGCTCGCAGTATCATGCGTCGCCGGAAGAACAACGGAACAATCGAAATCGCCAACCGCATTTGAGACCTCCGGCGAAATCTGCCCCAAAACCCGACCGGGCAACGATAATTCATTGTAAACAAAACCGGGCAGCCCAAGCCGCCCAATTATTTCGGCATCGCACTTTTCCGTGTCTGAACGCGACTGCGCATTGATAAGCCCGCTTGTGGTCGCGTTGGTGTACTCATTGCTCATAACGCCGCACAACCGATAGTGCAGATAATCGGGAACCATCAGCAAACGCGCCGCTTGCGTCAAATGCTCTGCCCCGCGCTTATCGCGCTTCATGGCCGCAAGCTGATAAATTGTATTGTAAATTTGACTTTGAATCCCCGTGCGCTCGTATAATTTTGCCTCAGAAATTTTCTCAAAAACAACCTCGTCCATCCCAAGCGTGCGATCGTCGCGATACGCCACCGAATCCCCAATAATATTTCCGCATTCGTCCACCAAAACAAAATCCACACCCCAAGAGTCCACCCCGACACTTACAGGAACCTTGCCGCACGCGCCACACTTTTTCATCCCCGCGACAATCTCGCAAAAAATTTTATCCAAATCCCAACACAAATGCCCATTGCGGGACGTCATGCCGTTCGGAAAGCGATGCATCTCCTCAATTTTCAGCACGCCGCCATCGATAAAGCCCAAAATAAGCCGCCCCGACGACGCCCCAATGTCAATCGCCAAATAATATTTCATGCAAAAACCCCTCGTATAAAAGGTAGGTTCGCCTTATTCCCGTAATCAGCAGTTTAACACCCGCAATTTTCGCAGTCAACGCAAAAAAAGCACGCCGAACACTGCGTAACACTGCCGGGGAAGCCCTGTTCTGCGTACTTTTTATCGCGCTATTCGTAACACGGCATACTGTTGTCGTGTTGGACGTGCTATACTTTACAAAATAAATTAAAAAATAAATTTCATATGGAGGAACTAATGGAAAAAATCACTTTCGAGCAATTTTTTGAAGCGGTGGATGAGGAGTGCAAGCCGTTTGTTCAAGATTTGCACAATTTTTTATTGGAAAATGGCTGTAAAGTTACGTTTGAAGAAAAGAAAAGCGGCTTCCTTGCTTCGTACAAGCAGGGCAAACCGCCTCGTGCGTTTGTAAATTTTATTTTCAGAAAGCAAGGACTGCTTAAAAAAATGCTTACGCGAATTTACGGCGAGCGTATAAGCGGCTACCCCGATTTTTTGGACGCGCTTCCGGCAGAAATGGTAAAAGCCATTGAAAATTCGGGCGATTGCAAGCGTTTAATTAGCAACGGATGCAGTCCAAAATGTGTTGGCTATGATTTCACAATCGGCGACGCGCATTTTCAAAAATGCCGTTACAACTGCTTTGAATTTTTAATCACAGCGGAAAACAACCCGACAATCAAGGCCTTTATTGAGCATGAGCTTAAAGAAAGGCAGGGTGGCGCACACCTATCTTAGAACCTGTCTTAAATAATTTCTTGTCCATGGGCACACCTCAATGCACTTGCCGCACAGGGTATCTTTACCGCCGAATCCGCGCATTGACCGCTCTCGGGCAACATCGCGGCATTTTTCGGGGTCGTAGAATTCGTCGCGGTGAATATTGACGTTCCACAGCTTGCCGGACACCGCACCTGCGGGGCAAGCATCTTTACATATTGTGCAGTCTGCGCACTTTGAAGTGTTTATCGGGGTCGCTGTGTCAAGTGGCGCGTCGGTGAGAATAGAGGATAATCGAATCATTGAGCCGTATTTCTCTGTCACCAATAACGCACTTTTCCCAATCCAGCCGATTCCGGCGCGGGTTGCAACTGTTTTGTGGGGCAGGTTTGTAAAAAATTCAATTTCTCCATACCCAACATTTTTCCGTGTTTGTGCGATGGCTTTATAGCCTTGCGCTTGCAGAAATTCAGCCGTATGCGTCGCAATGTTGTCGAGTTGCTCATTCAATTTTATGTAAAAATCACGGTATTCCGGTGTGGGAAGCTCCGTTATTCCGGCGATAATATTCTTGGGATACTTGAGCGCGATGATTATTCCGGTTGGCAGACCGTGACGAACCTCGGAGGGTAGCTCGCGGAGGTCGCCGAAGCCGTAAATGTCCACGCCAATTCGATGTAGTTCAGATTTTACAAGCGTCGTAAGATTATTCACGTTTTACTCAGTCCTTTAGGTTTTCCCATATTCAGTTACATCAAATACGCCCGTCTGATCCGTTCAAAATCCTCCGAATCCAGGAACATAAATCCAAACTCAATAATTTCAAGTCCGCTCAAATCGAAAACAAGCCGCCCCGGTTCTTTTGAAATTCGCTCGTCGCCGCTGCGAAATTGCGTCCATCCCTCGTTTGTGAGATTTGCGGAAAAAAGATAGTCACCGACAAGCTCGTCGATGTCGATTTCAACGACAGCCCTCTCCGCCGCTTCAAGCACATTTGGCGGAACAATCCATTGAACAAGGCCGCCTATGTTCGGTGCGCGTGTAAGTTCGTGCGGGAACAGCGGG
>WRHA01000216.1 GCA_009783395.1 Defluviitaleaceae bacterium | reverse complement strand
TAATCGGGTTTATAAGCCCGTTTTGCCGAATATCCTCCGCAAGAAGTTCAATGTTCATAACATTTTTGCGAATGCGGTCGGTGATTTTAATTTGCTCTATAGGAGTTTTCATTGCGCGTCCTCCCATGCGAGCCGCTTTTTACTGGTGGCTCCCAATCCCTTGTTATAGTGATGCACAAGCACTTGGCAGAATTTTCGGCGCGACACCCCGGACGAGGAAGAAAAACGGGAGCGTGTCGTTTCGCAATAGTCAAACCATATGGCATGGCACTTGCCGTTTAATCGTTCGGCAAAATCGACCATACCGTAACGCTTTACAAACTCTGCTACACCAAGCAAAGTCTCGCTTTGAGTGGCTTTGTCGATGTTTTCCCATGTGCCGACTACAAGGCACAAGGTCTTGTCAAGGACTGCGAAGCCATATTCCGCAACAATCGTATACAGCGCACCGATAGCCGCAATTTTGCTATATCGCTGACCGCTTTTAGTTACTTGAAATCCGTTTGCTTTTACAATTTCGTTAATACGAAGGCAGGTTTCGTTCTTGGCTTCGATGCCCGATTTAAAGAGTGCGTAGGGAGTTAAGCGGCGTTTATTTGTGTCTTGGCTACGAAAATAATCAGCTTCCTCTTCATAGGTCATGCCCGTGAACACTTCGCAGAGTGCATGAGTGTAGCCCATAATGCGCAGGGCGCGGGAGCGATGCCCGCCGTCAATGATGTGATACATTCCGTCGCGGTGGGAAACAGTGATTAACCCTAACTTTGACTCGTTAAACGAGGCCACGATATCGTTTACTTGAGCGGAATCTGTCGGGCGTTGATATCCGGTGTTGGCTTCCATTTCCTCAAGTGCGACAAACGCTATGTGCTGATTGGTCTTTTTTGTGTTGTTCATGGGGATAACTCCTTTCGCAGGTTGGATTTTATATTGGGTCGGGGTTTGAGTGGTAGTTTGGGTCAATGGTTGAGTTGCGGGGGGCTGTGCCGTTGGCGCAGGTTTGTTTAATGGAGTAAGTACAGCCTTTGTCTGTATTTTTTTGCGGCGATTTTTTCTGCTCATGACGGTACTCCTTTCGATTTTGCGGCACTTAGCCGGGATTTTTAGATTGTATTAGGTATTTCTTTGCAATTAACATCAAAGTAACGGATTTTAATTCGCTTGCGGCGAGCTTCGATAATTTCACCTTCCATGCCCGCGCTGATGTGGTTTCCGAATACCCATATTTCCTTGCAACCGCGCAAGAATCTGAGTCCGAACGATAGAGCAAGTTCGCGCTCTTTTGGTTTCGCATCGTCCATAAACGCGGGCAAATACAAGTGAGGAGCGATGGGGAAACAGCGTTGCTTCAATGCAAAACGTGCGTACTTTACGGCGTTTTCTGTGTTACGTTCAATGTCGCCGCTGAAAGGTGAACAAATATAAATGCGTGGGTAGGCTTTGCGTGATTTCTTTCGATTGTTCTTTTTCACAGAACGGTCTGCGGTACGGATTGCATGGTATGCGGTAAAATCACGGTAGCCTGATGCGTTGCGTGTGGGATTTTTGTTCATGGTGTAACCTCCAGTTCTTTCATTTCTCCAAAACGTATGCCGACCGCCGTTTCCGCTAAGATGGGAATATCAAAGTCATCAAAGGGCTGTACTTCCATGCAACTTTTCACAAAAGTTATTGCTTCGGAAACTTTGTCCTCCGGCACTTCAAACACAAGCTCATCGTGAATCTGCAACAACGGTCGCAACCATAAACGGTCGGGCAAGCCTGCTATAATTCTGCCTAATGCAAGTTTCAAAATATCCGCCGCCGTACCTTGAATCGGTGTGTTTAACGCACATCGCTCGGAGTAGGATTTTTTACTCCAGTCCTGTGATGCGATGCCAGGAAGATAACGACGCCGCCCGAGCCATGTTTCGGTGTATTTGTTAGCCACGGCACGTTTCTTGGTTGTCGTCTGCCATTCGGCAAGTGCAGGGTAGCCTGCTTTAAGGTTTGCGATTATGCTTTCGCATTCTTCAAGGGAAGTGTTAAGCCCTGCCTTGAATTTCAATGTTCTCTGAAGCCCCTTTGCAAAAAGACCGAAAAACGTACCGAAGTTACAGTTCTTGGCAATGGTGCGGCGTTCTTTGTAAAACTCTGCATTTTTATCAGCCGCCTGTTCAAATGAGATGTGGTAAATAACTGCTGTGGTCTGGGCGTGAATATCGCCGCCCGTGCGATAGGTTTCCAACATTTTTTTATCGCGGCAGTAGAACGCACCGACACGCAGTTCAATTTGTGAAAAGTCCAATGCAAGCAAAATCTTTCCCGGTGGTGCAATGAAGAAATTTCGTATGCCTGTATCTTCACTGCCCGCACGAGGCGCGTTTTGAAGATTGGGATTGCGGGAAGCAAAACGACCTGTTTCTGTAGCAAGGGGCATGAGGTCGGGATGAATGCGCCCGGTTGCGGCATTGATGTGGGATAAATAGCCATCAATAAAAGTTGATTTCGTTTTTCCCCATCTCCTGTATTCCTGCACCAGTTTGAAAAGCTGTATTAATTCGGGGCGATTTTCTTCGCACCATTCTTTCAAAAGCACCAATGCTTCATCGTCCATAGCTTCTTGATATTTGGCGGTAACTTTGAAAACAGGCAGCTTCAAATCTTCATACAAATATTTCTTGAATGCAGATGTACTTGCATTTGCTCCGATGTTTACATCACCGATCATAAATGCAATATCCTCACGCAGTTTCACCAATGCCGCTTCTGCCTCGGCTTGCTTTTTTCGCATTAACTCCGCATCAACCAACAAGCCGTTGTATTTCATAATCCCTGTGTAAACCGCCGTAGGCGACTCCACCTGCTCAACGATGATGCGGTGTTTGGGCAAAAATCGGTCGAACCAGTTATTAAACATCTGATACAGTTGCAGCGCGTTGTCGGCATCGGCACAGGCGTAGCGGATTGTTTCTTCGTCTTGCGGGTTAAGCTCGTCAAATGCAAGACCGTTTGTAACTTCCTCAAATGTTGGCAATGTCGTTTCAAGCAAGCCCGCGACAAGGGTTTTCAGACCGCTGTCCGATAGCTTGCGGAAAGTTGTGTTGTTTTTAAGCGTCATTTGCGCCGCGGCGATTGTGTCGTAGCACGGAGCTTGAAGAATGATGCCTTTGGCATACAAGAACATGGCTTCAAACGCCAAGTTATGCGCGACTTTTATAATGTCGGGATTATGAAATACATTTGCCGTTAGCCATTCCCATATCGCACCCTGCTCGGTAGCGTTTTCGCCCGCGCGATGCGCAAGGGGAACATACATTGCACTGCCCGCCCAAACAGAGAAACTAATCCCGCAAATATGCGATTTATGAGCATCCAACGCCGCTTTTGCTTCGCCGCGATATGCTTCATTGGGCGCAGTTTCAAAATCGAAGGCAATAATATCCGCATCGGAGAGGTACTCGCATACCCCTCCGAGCGTTGTTGCACACCGATACATCAGCTTTCACCATTAAGCGGCTCGATGGCCTCGCCTGTTTCGGGGTCAACGTTTAAGCCGCCGTCATCCGCGAAACCCGCATTGTCATAATCGAAAGCCACTTGCTTGCTGTATTCGCGGATTTGTTCCGACATTTTTTCGATGACGACGTGTTCATCCGACGTTAATACGCGGTCGAGGGTAAATTGTGCTTGCGAGTAGGCAATTCCGCCGTTGTTTACTGCTTTTTTAAGCGAAAACCGCGTGATTACGCTGTTTGATTTTCTGCCTTTGGAAAGCAGCCGCTTAATGTAGCGGGTAAATTCGCGCAAGCTGCCCGTCGGCAAGGAAAGCAACAGCGGGAAAATTTCGCCCTCGCGCAACACGAAAATGCGGCGACGGTTTTTGCAAGCCTTAGCTCCGTTTTCGCCCGAGCCGAATTGGTTATAGGGACATCTTTTGCACTCGCCGCCGGGGTCGCCTTCGCCAATGATTCCGTCAAAACTTCCGCAGTCCGGCGGGTTGTTGCCGCCCGTGTACTTACTGCGATAGAATGCATGAAGCGGATGATGAAACAGAATTACTGCGGAAAACTCCTTTACCGAATCCGACTCGTTAGGGTCTTCGCCGGGAATCTCAAACGTGATACTTCCGGCGGAAGGAATCTTTATTCGCTCGAAGCCCGCATCCAAGCCATCGAGTTCCTCGGTTATCATTTCACCAATGTTTGTGTTGGCAAGCTGCATAAATCCGCTTGTGACTGCGACTTCGGTATGCTCATCGGCGGCATTTGTTGTTTCTTTTTTCTTAGACATAAACGTACCTCCGTATTTATTTAGATTTTTTTGTGCTTGATTTCATTGTGATGCCTGTTTTGTCGTAGTTCTTTACAAGCCCGTTGAGCCAGTCGGGAACATGAGTTTCGCCATTGTCGTTGGCGGTTTCTTCCACTTGTTCTTTTACAAAGGAAGCAAGGGTGTTTGTATTGACGCTGAAAAGATGCTCGAAACCCTGCTCTTTCAAGGCTTCATACAAATCTTCCTTGCGCCCGTCTGCCGCAGACCATCGTGACGTTGTAACGAGAATGAATTGCTTGTCGCCGCGCGTGAAATTTGAACACTCGGCGGTCGCCATTGCTTCTGACAGCTTCCATTCCACGTCACCGATTTCCTTTTCGAT
>WRHA01000215.1 GCA_009783395.1 Defluviitaleaceae bacterium | reverse complement strand
AATTCATTCCGACAGCTCCTTTTTTTGACTGAAATCCATTATGCAATACATCGACGGGATTTTCAACGAATCGGTGCGGGTAGTGACACTACCCGCACCGATTTTTTCGGCAGTCGAAATTCGTGGAAAAATTCACGCAAATATGATAAACTCATGCGTGATACAGAGGGAGCAAAGAAATGTTTGTCGACAATGTAAAAATTACAATAGAATCGGGTAGCGGCGGGCATGGAAACATTAGTTTCCGCCGCGAAAAATACGTCCCGAACGGCGGCCCCGACGGCGGCGACGGCGGAAACGGCGGAAACGTCGTTTTCGTTGCAGACACGGGGATAAACACGCTTTCGGATTTCCGCTACAAAAAGGTGTTTCGTGCAGAAGCGGGTGTAAACGGTGGCGGAAGCAAGTGCAAAGGCAGAAACGGCGAGGATTTGATTTTAAAAGTACCCGTGGGTACACTGATTCGCTACAGTTGGGACGCCGACGAAACCGGCGCGCCCGGCGGGCTTGTTATGGCGGATTTGAAAACGCCGGGTGAGCGAAGGGTTTTGGCTAAAGGCGGTCGCGGCGGGCGGGGGAATCAGCATTTTGCAACCCCTTCGCGGCAAGCTCCGAAATTTTCCGAGGATGGCAAACCGGGAAAATCTTATCAAGTCACGCTTGAATTAAAGCTGATTGCCGATGTTGGAATAATCGGATTTCCCAATGCAGGAAAATCGACGCTGCTTTCCCGCGTAACAAAGGCGACGCCGAAAATCGCAAGCTATCAATTCACGACATTATCTCCAAATTTGGGCGTTGTGCGGCATGAAATCCGTGACTTTGTGCTTGCCGATATACCGGGCTTAATCGAGGGCGCGAGCGAAGGTGTCGGGCTTGGGTTTGATTTTCTGCGGCACATCGAGCGCACGCGGGTACTCTTGCATGTCGTCGATGTGGCAAGGCTCGAGGATGATTTTACGCCCCTCGAGGCCGTGCAAAAAATTAACGGCGAACTCGGCGCGTTTAATCCGAAATTATTGGATCGCCCGCAAATTATCGCGGCAAACAAAGCAGATTTGCCGATTGACGAAACATGCCTCAGCGAGCTGAAACAATTTGCTGAAGAAAAAGGATGGTCGGTTTTTTTAATCTCCGCCGCAACAAACAGCGGTATCGACGAGCTTATGCGCGGAGTTGCAGAAATGCTGGAAAACGCTCCCGATGCAGAGGATTTTGAGCCGGACTATGAAACATATTTCGAGCCGACACGCGAGGAAGAATTTATCAGAATCGAAAAGGTCAAAGATGGGATTTTCAGCGTTGAGGGTCCGGGCATCGAAAGGCTTTTGGGTTACACAAATATGGCGGACGAACGCGGCTTTGCGTTTTTCCAACGCTTTATGCGCGATCGCGGAATAATCGCACGCCTCGAAGAGCTTGGCATTCAGGAAAACGATACAGTGCAAGTGTACGAACTTGAGTTTGATTATTGGAAGTGATTCGATGAATTTCTCGGGGGCTGTTTTGCTGATTTATATGCTGATCGTCGGACAGTTTGCAATAATTATCGCGCTCCTTATCGCGGGGGCTGTTTTTTATCGCGCAAAAAAAACGCAAATGCAAACTCTTTTTTCAGATTTGAGAGAATCGCAGGCAACGATAATCGAATTTGCACAACAGCGCGAACAGCAGGAATATTTGCAGGAATATTTGATGGAGTCGGTCGACTACATGACTTTTTCGCTTTTAGGAATGCACGACGACGACATCGAGCAGTTTAATAATCACCTTTCGGGCGGAATGCACACGGTTTCGGTTGTCGGCGAAATAGACGCAATTCGCGTTTTTCGAAACGAACCCGGCGGCGAACCCTCATATACATTGCAAATGGCATGGGAAGTCACAAGCATTTCGAGCGGAACAGACAGGGTTTTTTCGTACCCTCCGGGGTGGCATGAAAAACTTTCCTCAATACATATTATCAATGCATCCGTCGCGGATTTGTCCGAGGCGAAACGGGCGTTTGACCGTGCAAAATCCGTTTTAATTGTTCCCGTTTATTTTCAGGAAACATTTTGGGGCATGGTTTGGTACGAAGATTTTAAGCGCGAGGAAGCGTTTTCCACAAAACGTGTGTCGATTTTGCGCTCGGCATCATTAATGATTGTAAGCGCGGTGCATCGCAAAAATCAGGCCTCGCGGATCCACGTCGTTACGCGAAGCATGAAGATCATGCTTGATGCGATGCCCGTGAGCTGTTTTATCTGGGACAAAAGCAAAAAAATCATTGATGCAAACGCAATGTCGCTAAAATTTTTCGGATTTGATTCGCTCTCGGAGCTTCGGCTTAATTTCGCCGACACAAGCCCGGAATTTCAACCGGACGGATCGCGTTCTTCCGAGGTTGAGCAGGAATTTTTGGATCGCGCACTGGAAGACGGTGTGTTTTCGTTCGGATGGACATATCGCGTTCCCTCCACCGATGAACCCCTGCCCGCCGAAGTTGTCTTTATTCGCATGAATTACGACGGCGAGCACGTTATCGCCGCGTACATCCACGATGTTCGTGAACACAGGCGCATGGTAAATGAAATAGAAAGGCGCGGGCGGCTTCTTAAATCAAATGAGGAAAAATTGCTTGCCGCGTTGGAGGACGCAAAAGCGGCAAGCGTTGCAAAGAGTACTTTCCTCTCGACGATGAGCCATGAAATTCGCACACCGATGAACGCGATTATCGGCATGACAACAATCGGACGCGACGGTGAATCATTGCAAGGCAAAGATGCCGCATTCGATAAAATTTCGATTGCCTCAAAGCACCTTTTGAGCATAATAAACGATATTTTGGATATGTCGAAAATCGAGGCGGAAATGTTCTCGCTTTCCGAGGAAGCATTTGAGTTCGAACGTTTGATAAACGATGTTGTTGAAGTAAACCGGTTTTTGATCGAGGGGAAAAACCAGATATTTGAGCTTAAAATTGATCCGCAAATTCCCAAAATTATTGTTGCCGACGGTCATCGTCTTGCACAGGTTATAACAAACCTGCTTTCAAATGCGAGCAAATTTACCGGAATCGGCAAGGAAATAAGCCTTGTTGCCAGCCTTGAAAGCATAGAGACCGAGTGCTGTGTGTTGCGTTTCGACATCATCGACCAAGGCATTGGACTAACCAAGGCGCAACAAGTAAATCTGTTCGAATCCTTTGTTCAGGCCGAAGAAAATACAGCCCGCAAGTACGGCGGTACGGGGCTGGGTCTTTCCATTTCAAAGCACATTGTCGGGCTGATGAACGGGAAAATTTGGGTGGAATCGGAATTAAAACGAGGCTCGACGTTCTCGTTTACAATGGACGCGAAACTTCCAAGCGAAGAAATGCTTCTAAAATTGGCCGAAATCGAAAATATTTTAATCGATGAAGTCGAGTTTCCCGGCCGTTGCTTGTTGCTTGCCGAAGACATTGAAATAAATCGCGAAATAGTCGTTGCTATTTTGGAGGATACGAAAATCGAAATCGTTTCTGCGAAAAACGGCGCGGAGGCGTTTGAGTTCTTTGTCAAAAATCCGGAACGCTTTGATATTATCTTCATGGATGTTCATATGCCTGTTGTGGACGGATACGAGGCCACACGCAATATACGCGCCCTGGACATCCCCCGTGCAAAATCTATTCCTATAATTGCCATGACGGCAAACGTATTTCGCGAGGATGTTGAAAAATGCATCGAAGCGGGAATGAACGCGCATTTGGGCAAACCGATCGATTTCGCGGTTGTGAAGGAGGTTTTAAGAAAGTACCTGTAATTAAAACGTAATTAAAAAACGAAAAAAGAAAAATTTGCTTGCTCTTTTTTTTTTATCCTGATATGCTCCTATCAGTTGATAAAAAATGACACGAGTCGAAGTATTTCACGCCTCGTGCGGCGAGGTGTATATTTTTGTATAAAGGTAAGGGAAATAAGCGTGATTGCATAAAATTGCTAACGCTTGTTTTTTTTCTGGTATTTTTAGCGGGAAGTGCTTATAGCTTCGCGCCCGGCAGGCTGGAAGTGGGGATTGGAGGAGTAATCGATCTTCGTTCCGTAGCATGGGATTTTCCCGTTTTAGCAGATAGCGGCGATGATCCGGAAGATACATACAAAGAGGATGACGATATCGTCGGTGTTCCGCCCGAAGACTGCGGAGACTGCACATATCAAGAGCAGTGCGAAAATTGCGCGCCCGGGCAAACCCCTCCCGCCGACGATGACGAATACCCCGAATACCCCGAATACCCATACGACGATGAAGACGAACCCGGTGACCCCGCCGAAGAAGATGACGAAGAACCCGGAGACGCCGAAGAAGATGGCGAAGACGACCCCACCGAAGACGACCCCACCGAAGACGACCCTTACGACGGTAGCGGAGAGGAAGAGCAGGAAGATCCCGGCGTCGATGGCGAAGAATACACCGACGAGGGAGATGAACAGCCCGGCAGTGAAGATCCCGGCGATAACAATAATGAACCCGGCGATATTGGCGAAGCACCCACCGATACCGGCGATACTTCTTCCACCCCTTCCGAACCCGGCGATGGAGCAGAGATTTCCCCCGGCGACCCTTCCCCCGGCGAGCCCTCTCTC
>WRHA01000214.1 GCA_009783395.1 Defluviitaleaceae bacterium | reverse complement strand
CGAAGGAAATCAAATTTGGAGGGCGCGTCGTTACGGAAAAAGGCGAAGACGGCGAATATCACTTCTCGCTTGAGGACTATCAAGGCGTGATGGCAATCCCTTACGATTACCCCGTTGTCGGATACAACACGAAAATCGTAAACACTTTGCGCCTGTGGGACGCAGAGCCGATCAATCGCTTTAATTTGCAAACATTTAACCAGGGCCAATACGAGCTCGCCGTCGAGGAACAAAATCTTGCACACAAGCTCTCATCCGTGCTGTATCCTGCCGACGACCATGTCTCCGGCAAGGAATTGCGCCTGCGTCAGCAATACTTTTTCATTTCCGCAACGGTACAACGAGTTTTAGAGCAGTTCAAACAACGCCACGGCGAAAATAAATTCGACAAACTCGCCGACTATGTACAATTTCAACTGAACGACACGCACCCGTCTCTTGCGGTTGCAGAGCTTATGCGTTGCCTCATGGACGAATATTTCCTGCCCTGGGACAAAGCCTGGGAAATCACCCGCGCAACCTGCGCATACACAAATCACACATTAATGAGCGAAGCACTGGAAAAATGGCCTGTTGAAATTTTCAGCCGCCTGCTCCCGCGCATTTACATGATTGTTGAGGAAATAAACCGCCGCTTCTGTGCCAATCTGATCGAATGGTACGGCAACGACCCCGAGCGCATCCGCAAAATGGCGATCTGCGCAGACGGGCAGGTTCGCATGGCGCACCTTGCAATCGTCGGAAGCCACAGCTTAAACGGGGTTGCCGCGATTCACTCAAATATTTTGAAGGAAATCGAGCTTCGCGATTTTTATGAAATTTACCCCGAGAAGTTTAACAACAAAACAAATGGAATCACGCCGCGCCGCTGGATTGCAAAATGTAACCCGAGGCTAACCTCGCTTGTTACAAAAACACTCGGAGGCTCTAAAGAATGGATTTCCGATTTATCGCAGATTGCAAAGCTAAAACCCCTCGCAACCGACTCAAGTTTCCAAGAAGAGTTTATGCGGGTCAAGCGCGAAAACAAGGTCGAATTGTCAAACTACTTCCGCAATGAATACGGCTTGGGCGTCGACCCCGATTCTATCTTCGACATACAAGTCAAACGCTTGCATGAATACAAGCGTCAGCTTTTGTGCATTTTCCAAGTAATCGACATGTACAACACAATAAAAATGAACCCGAACGTCGACATTTGGCCGCGCACATTTATGTTTTCGGCAAAAGCGGCGGCAAGCTATCATCGCGCAAAGCTGATTATCAAACTGATAAACTCCGTCGCCGACGTTGTAAATAACGACCCCGCCGTCGACGGTCGCCTGAAAGTGCTGTTCCTGCCAAACTATTGCGTATCCCTCGCAGAAAGGCTCGTTCCCGCCGCCGACGTTTCCGAACAAATTTCAACGGCCGGCAAAGAAGCCAGCGGCACGGGTAACATGAAATTCATGCTTAACGGCGCGGTAACAATCGGCACGCTCGACGGCGCGAACGTCGAAATGCTCGAGGAAGTCGGAAGCGAAAATATTTTCATCTTCGGCATGACCGCCAAGGAGGTTCACGCGCTTACCGTTTCGGGCAACTATTCGCCATGGGATTTGTACAATATGGACTTCGACATCCGCAACATCCTCACAACGCTGATTAACGGCACACTCGATCGAAACCATGATCTCTTCCGCGAAATCTACGACGCAATGCTCAACGGCTACGGCGGCTCACGCCCCGACGAATACTACGTCCTGAAAGATTTTGCCGCATACAAAAAAGCCCAATCCGCTGTCGACGCCGCCTACAAAAACCCATCGAGCTGGGCAAAAATGGCCATCATGAACACCGCGTCCGCAGGCAAATTCTCCAGCGACCGCACGATTAAGCAATATGCGGAGGAGATTTGGAAGCTGAAGCCTGTGAAGATTAAATGAAGCGTCCCTCCGAAACCGTCGACCCTCGCATAAATGAGGTAACGCAAAAAGTTATAAAGGCCGCGCAGGATACATTGGGCGATAAGCTTGAAAAGGTAATACTGTTCGGCTCGTATGCCCGCGGCGATTTCGACGAATATTCCGACGTTGATTTCTGCGTCTTGGCGAAAGTTCCGAACGAAGACGCGTGGAAATGGGACAATGGCATTAGCGAAAAAATCCCGTACCTCGGCTTGGAACACGATATTATTGTGTCCGTGCATGTTACGGCAAGTGACCTCTTTCACCAATACGCAGACGACCTCCCGTATTTCACGAATATTATCAATGAGGGAATACCGTTGGCGATTATCAAGATTTCTATATAGCGGCAGAATCAGACGCGCGGCAACAGCTTGAAAATGCAAAAGAATTTCTGCGTGCCGTTCGGGAATATCTGTCGCAACTTTATTAAAAGGCGTGACGTTGCATGAACAAGAATTTGCCAAAGCGGTTGGCTTATACAGCAATTTCCGTTGTTGTCACGATTGCGGTTTTCGCGGTGATTCTCGCGCTTGTTGTTCCGCGGGTGCGAGATTTTCAGCCACTGCAGGATTTGTTGCCCGGCACAACGGTCGTTGATTTTCATACGCATTTTTCACTAAATCCGAGCGTGCCGCAGATTATTTTTGACGATCAACGCGTGCGATATATTGAGCCGCCGATTGTTGAAGACGGGCGGGTTTATTTGCGGGCAGATTTTTTGCGCAATGAAATTGACCCGTTCGCGTTTTGGGACGAAGGCGCGGGGGTATTGTTTGTGTCAACGCTTTATGAGATGCTCGAATTTGCGCCCGGGAGGGATTTTGTTTTGATGAATGGATCGCCGACGCCGCTTGATCACTCGATTATCAGGCGCGACGGCGATATTTTTGTTCCCGCGGAAATTGTGCAGATGCTTTATCCCCTGCTTGTTGACTATCGCGAGGCGTATAACATGGTTGTTATCACGTCGCGGCTTAAGCCGCAAACCCGTGCGACGATTTCTGCAAACCGCGCAAATGTGCGGTACTGGCCGGCGGATCGCGCTCCGATTACCGCGCAACTTACCGGAGGCGACGTGTTGCTTGTTTTCGACAGTTCCGACGAGTACGTCGATGTCGGAAACTTTGTGCGCGTGCGCACGGAGGACGGGCTTTTGGGCTATGTTTTGGCCTCGCAAATCGAGGGGCTTGTAACGGAAATTCCCGACGATCATATGAATCGCTTCACGTTGCTCGACGATTTTATTGATAACACATCAGCATTTCCACAGCTTTGGGACGGGGGCGCGGTAAATCTTATTTGGGAAAATATTTATCACCACGACGCAAATCGTGAGTCGATGAACACGCCGCTACACCCGAGCTTAACCGCTGTCGCGCCGTTTTGGTTTCGGATTAGCGAGTACGGCACGCATTTGACTTCTTTGGCGAGTCGCGAGTACGTCGATTGGGCGCACGAACAGGGCGTACAAGTTTGGCCTGTTGTTTTCGATGTTGGATATATGCGAAGCGCGGCGTTTTTGACAAATCGTGCTTCGCGCCGTTATGCCATTAACCAACTGATTGAAGCGGCGGATACCTTTAATTTTGATGGTCTAAACATCGATTTCGAGCATCTTACGGCGGCAGAAGGCGATTACAAAATTCAATTTTTGCGCGAGCTTGCGATTCCCATGCGTGAGCGCGGCGTTGTTCTTTCGGCGGCGGTTAAGGTTCCGATTCCCGCGTCGGCGTTTTATCAGCGCGATTTAATCGGAAAAACAGTCTGCCTCGTGATGGTTATGGCCTATGATGAGCATTGGGCGACTTCGCCTGTCGCGGGGCCGAATGCGTCGCTTCCGTGGGTGCGGCGCGGCGTGGACAACATGCTGCTCGAGGTTCCGCCGGATCGGCTTGTTTTGGGCTTGCCGTTTTACAACCGCATTTGGCGCGAGTTTGTCAGCTCCGGCGAAGTGGAGCATTATCGCGCATTGGGAACAAACTCGACCCGTGCTTTTTTCGAAGAGCGCGGCGTCACGTGGGAATGGGACTTTGAGCTTGGGTCATACTTTGGCGAGGTCGCGGCCTTTGAAGACGGCGAAACCGTAATTTACCGCGTGTGGCTTGAGGATGCACGCTCGATTCAGGAAAAAATGAACATTTTCACCGACAATAATCTGGCGGGTGTTGCCGCGTGGCAACGGATGCTGGCGATTGATGAATTTTGGGATGTTATAGCACCGTATTTTCCATAGGGGGCATGTGACAAAAATATGAAGCGTGATTCTCTTGACGAAAGACTTAAAAAGCTGACGATTTTGGGGGTTGTGTTTTCTTGCTTGGCTACGACTCCCATTGTTTTGCTGTTTATTATCGGTTATGTGGGTATTGTGCCGATGCTGGTTGGTGTCTCTGTCACGTTTCTTTTTGTTGCATCGGTGGTTTTTTTTGCGCGGTCGAGCATGGCGACTTGGGCAAGCGAAACGCAGGGCGATGCCTCAAACTTGGCAGAAATCGCCTCTGCGATGGCGCGGGGTGATTTTTCTGTACAGCTCGAAGTTTCCGACGAGCTTGACCAAATCAAGCTCGCACTTGAACATCTTTCAACCGTCCAAAAGTCGCTTGTACGTGATATTGACACTCTCACAAGGAACGGCGGCGCAATCGACGAA
>WRHA01000213.1 GCA_009783395.1 Defluviitaleaceae bacterium | reverse complement strand
CGGGGAGCGCGGCGCACCGAAAAAATATGACGGCGGTACGCCGTCATAGGCAAAAAAAGCTGTGCGATTTTTTGCCGGGGGCTTGGGGGATTCCCCCCAACAAGTTAGCACAATGTTATCATTGTGCCTTACTTGCGGGGTACTGAAACAACCACGAAAAGCCCGATTGCGCGGCGGTTTACCCGCCGCATTATGCTGATGTACGAAAGGCACGAAAACATAAAATGCTCTTGGCTTTTAATGTTTAGCCTTGTGAGGAATTTCCGTAGCGTAATAAATTCTTTGCACGTTTCTTCATTATCATATAATCCATCGACCGTTGCGCTTCTGCTTCTTGCGCTTCCGGGTTTTTCGCGGGAGTGATAACAATGTTTTCGTTCCGTGGTGGATTTTTCTTTTCCGGCGGTTGTGCCTTTCCTGCGAGAACATCAAAAAATTGTTCCTCGTCAAGTAAAACTAACTGACCATATTAGGCATACTTAGCCGCCTTTTGGTACGCCTTTGTTTTTTCCGCGCCGCTAAAAGCTACGATGTAATGCGTGAACATGGTAATGCGTTCGTCTAAAACTCCACCAACAGCGGTTAATGATTCACGCGCTTTTTGCCGTGAACAGCGGGAGGGCTTTCCGATAAAAACAAGTAGCTTGTCCGTAAAATGATTAGCCAAATTTTTCACCTTCCAATCATATATTTGCTTTGGGTTTTTCATTGCACCTTTTGCTTTACGATAACATCAACAATGCCAACCACGCTTTCCAATTCTTGTTGGTTGAGGGATTTTAGTTTTTCAAAAAGTTTACCCAGCGTTTCGGGATTTTCCATTTCGTCATCAAAAAAATTCATGGGGGAAATTTCGAGGTAGTCACAAATTTTTAAGAAGGCAGTCATGGAAGGTAAATTTTGTTTGCGTTCAATTTGCGTGATGTAGCTTTTACTTAGACCAATGGCAAGGCTCATTTCCCTTGCGGAAACATTCTTTGCCGTCCTCAATGTTGCAATCCGCGCCGCGAAAATTTCAAGATATTCAGCATACTCTAAAAATTCTTTCTTCATCTACAATCTCCTACCTTCCAGATTTAATTATAGTATGCCCTATTCAAAAAATGGCGAGTTGGGGTTGGCGTTTTCTTGACAAGGGCAACACAGTATTGATATAATTCATGTAACGACAATTTCATGTTGTCGCCACTTGTACTATGGGTGGCAAAATGGTTTTTTGCGAATTTTTGAGAGGGGGTAGACCGAGCAATAAAAAATAAACAAGCAAATAAACAGACCCGCGCAAAAAATGTTTCGGGATTGGCGTTCATCGTCATTAAAAAATTTCACAGGAGGTTAGGCGGATATGGAAAATAATTTTACTCGAACGATTGACGAGTTAGGAAGAATTGTTATCCCCGGCGAACTTAGGTCTAAACTTGGTTGGAGAGAAAAAGATACGATTTCTATTCATTGCTCTGATGACAAAACGCTCTTGCTTCGATTATCGGAAAAATATGCGGGACAAAAATGTGGTTTCGCAGAGAGGGCAAAACAATCGCAATCATAAAATAAAATAGTAAGACTTTTTATGGCTGTTTGCAGAATTTTTTTCAAAAAGATATGTAATTCAAAAATTTCCACACTGGGAAAATTTCCTTTTTTGTGGGAAAGATTGAAAACTTCGACGCGCACAAGCGCGTCTTTTTTTGCCCTTTCGAGGAACAATTCTAATAAACGCATTGAAATTCCCCAAAAAAATAAGCATGAATACATCATGTCCCTAAATTACAAGCAATTGCCCCGTCATTTCCCTAATATGGCATGTCTCGTGTAATAGAATTATGCGAAGGGAGTGAGGACAATGGTTTACGATGAATTTTTTGCAAACCGCCTTACATCTTTGCGTATGAAAAAAGGTGTTTCGGCGCGGGACATGAGTTTGTCCATCGGACAAAGTGCGAACTACATTAACAAAATTGAAGGCAAAAAAACATATCCGTCTATGACTGTGTTTTTTCACATATGCGAATATTTGGGAATTACGCCCAAGACTTTTTTTGATACAGATTCCCCCAATCCGGCAATTACAAGCGAGTTGCAAACGCATTTCAATAAATTGGACGAAGATTCACAAGGCTATTTTTTTGGTCTTATACGAAAAATGTCGATGCTCGGCAAAGCGAGTAGGTAAAAAATTATGCTTGTCCCGCACAGCCAGCATTTCACAAAAGGGCAGGTTTGCGAAGTTGGGGCTTGTGTCCTTCCATATCCGTTATATAATGTAGGAAGTGCTTTTAATGCAATTCTTGATGCACAAATAAACTTTTGTAAATTTCAAGTACCTGCGGGTACTGTAAAAATAAAAATAAAAATGCCGCAAGTTATAGGAGTTTCATAAAATCATGGGGGGCGAGTTAGGGGAGGCGTTTACATTGATACAGTCAATTTTCACGTTTTTTGGTAAAAAAGATGACGATTCTAAAATGGCTCAAATATTCGAGATGCACTATGGGTTAATGATTCACCGCGCCAAGCTGATTCTAAAAGACAAAGCGTTGGCAGAGGACGCGGCTTCCGAGAGCCTAGAAAAATTGATGAAAATTGTCGGGAAGATTGGCGATGTTTCATGTAACAAAACAAAGGCGTTAATTGTTATAATAGTAGACCGAACCGCTTTGAACATTCTGAAAAAACTAAATCGAATTGATTTCAATGCGGAAGATGAGCTTGATAACTTGGTTAGCAGTTCTCCCGATATACCCGATGAAATTATCAGCGTAGATGGGTACAGGGATATACTTTCGGTCATCAATCAATTAACGCCCGCCCTAAAAAATGTAGCTGTTCTTTCTCTTGTCTACGGATTGCAAAGCAAAGAAATTGCAGAGATTCTGAAGATAAATGACGGAACGGTTCGGACTAGACTGTCTAGGGCTAGGGAAGAATTGAAAAGTAAACTGGAAAGAGGTGACAAGTATGCCAAATAATAGTGATGTTGAAAGGAATGAGAAATTGTTTGATGCTTTATTGAAAGTTGCCTTTGAAGAATCAATTGACCGAGAAATGGAAGCCTTGCCAAGTTCGGGAGAATTAAACAAAATGTACCCTCGGTCAGCTGCGATGAACAAAAGATTCAATGATATTATAAATCCGCCAAACAAAGAAAGTGCAATAAAGCGCGTAACACGAATTGCGGGCAGGATTGCCGCTGTGTTTGCTATGTTTTTTACAATTAGCACAATAGCTTTAATGAGCGTGGAAGCATCACGAGTTTTTATTTTCAACACGATTTTTAATGTGCAGGATGACCACGTTGTTTTTGACTTTGGAGATGTTTGGTATATAGACGATGATATGTATACCGTGTACAGGCATGAGTTTGATATTCTTCAAGTTGCGGGATTTTACTATGTGAGTAGCCACATCAGCTATACAAGGAACACATTTGTATACGAAAATGCGTACGGAAATCAATTGATTTTTCAGCAACACATGGGAACGTCGCTAAGGATTTTTATGGATAATGAACGTAGGGAGTTCACAATGCAAGAATTTGGTGGTCGCGAATTTTTTGTTTTTACTGCGGAAAGTAGTGATTATTTCCATACCATCATGTGGGTTGAAGGAAATGATGTGATGATTTTGAGTTCAACCATCGACATTGATTTGCTCTTTGATATTGCTGTAAATTTAACCTCGGAGTAGACGGACGGCATCGCAACTAAAAAAATACAAAAATTTTTTTGATTTTCATGTAACAAATGACCACCCTAAATTGACTTATTAGTAGAAGGGCAATTTAGCGGTGGTTTTTTATGTTATTCAAAACTGCCATTGCTGTTCGATGTTTCGCAAAAAATAGCTAGAAAGGAGGAAAATTATGCTTGTAAAAAAAATGTTTGTTGCCTTTTGCTTTGTTGTATTGGCAGCAATTGGTTTTACTGTGCCTGTCGTTGCAAATACATTTGACGACGCAACAACTGCCACATTCTTTGAAATAGAGCCATTATGGACTAATACTTTACTCATTACCGCAGAACTTCATGTAAGCGGAACGGGGCAAGTTATCATGAGCGGTTCTGTACTAGGGCAACCGGGCACATCCAGTATCTCTGTGAATGCTGTTTTAGAGCGTGTCAACGAAAATGGTACTGTTTCACCGGTGGTATCCTTCAACAACATAAGAACCGCAAGCAATGTTTGGGATTGGAGCAGAACTCAAAGCGTTACACGAGGACACTCTTATCGCATGAGAATGACGGCTACCGTTGTTAGGAATGGAATCAGCGAAGTTATTACGGTAAGCAGCAGAACCGTATGGGTAGGTTAATATGCCTACCGACTGCCATTTATGGAAATCTCAGAAATGAGAGGAACAGGCAACCACTGCACCATGAATTTTGCAATATGGCTTACAACATTTCACCAAAATCTGACAAACAGAAAGAAGGAGACAGAATGAAAAAGTACACAAAGAGAGCATACGCTCTACTTCTTGCCTTTGTTATTGCATTGGCTTCTATGTCACCCGTAGCGGTACTCGCATCTTATGATGAAGGCTTTGCAATCGAAGTTCAGGAATACGCTGAATTGATAGAACCCTCTCGCGA
>WRHA01000212.1 GCA_009783395.1 Defluviitaleaceae bacterium | reverse complement strand
CTCATTTCGCGAAAAACGGTTATCGCGTTCGGAATACCGGACTTTAGCGTATCGTATGTGTCGACGAGAAGAATACATGCGTCGGGATAAAATTTGGCATAATAACGAAAGGCATCCAGCTCGCACGCGAACGACATAATCCAGCTGTGGGCGTGCGTGCCTTGCACGGGTACACTAAAGAGCCGCCCGGCAAGCACATTGCTTGTTGCCGCGCAGCCACCAATCATCGCCGCTCGCGCACCGTAAACACCCGCATCGGGGCCTTGCGCACGCCGCAAACCAAACTCAAGCACCTTGTCACCCCTAGCCGCCCAGCAAACCCGCGCCGCCTTAGTCGCAATCAGGCTTTGGTGATTGATGATATTCAAAACGGCCGTTTCAATTAACTGCGCCTCCATAATCGGCGCGATTACTTGAACAAGCGGCTCCCCGGGGAAAACAACCGTCCCCTCCGGCACGGCGTTTATGCTTCCCGTAAATTTGAAAGTCTTTAAGTACGCGAGAAACTCCTCGCAAAAAACGCCCGTTCCGCGCAAATACGAAATATCGTCGTCGTGAAACGCAAGCTCGTTTATATAATCCACGACCTGTGCAAGCCCCGCAACAACAGCGAAACCATTCCCGGAAGTATTGTCGCGATAAAACATATCGAATGCCGCAACTTGCTTGCGTCCGGTTTCTGTTTCAACATGAAAATATGCCTGCATCATCGTGAGTTCGTAAAAATCGGTGAGAAGCGTTAAGTTTCGCAAAACAACCCTCCCGAAAATTAGAATTTAGTTATATTGTATGTTATGTACGGCGGCATATCAAGCCTTTTTCTTACGGAGGAGACGCTATGCGCAACTTTTTAATTTTTGTCTTCAATTTAATTATCAAATGCAGTCACGACAATATGCTGGAACGTGCGGCGGGTTTGACGCTTCGCGTTCTTTTGGCATTTTTTCCGTTTTTAATTTTCTTGATGTCGCTGATGGGCTTTTTGGAGCTTGATATTGATGCGATTTTAGGCGGACTTTATGCGGTTTTGCCGGACGACGCTTCGGATCTTGTTGCATATTTTATTACGCAGTTGTCTGCGACACGAAGCGGCGGAATATTATCGGCGGCGTTATTTTTTTCTGTCTATAACACAACAAATGGCTTTCGCGCAGTAATCAGCTATACAAACAGATCTTATGACGTGGAGGACAGGCGCGGTTTTTTTGCGCGTGTAGGGCTTTCGTTCGCGCTTACGCTGATTTTCACTGCCGCGCTTATAATTATGCTTGCATTATTGGTTTTTTGGCGACATTGGTTAAGCCTTATTGCCGCCTTGTTCGTACTTTTTATTTTCACCTCGTTCATATACAAACTCGCTTGCTCAAAACCGCTTCCGGCGCGGCATATTTTTCCCGGCGCAGTTGTAACGGTTTTTGCGTGGGTGATTGCAAGTTACGCTGTCGGATTAATCACCCAAAATTTTTCACAGCTTCCCGCGATTTACGGCAGTTTTGCAGGTGTATTTGTGCTGATTTTGTGGATTAACACCGTCGCAGTTGTTCTCCTCGTCGGAAATGAAATCAACGCAATGCTTCACGAATTTGACGCCGCTGACATCTTGCAGTAAACGACGTTACGTCTCGAAGCCGGATGCAATTTCCTAGCCCATAAAAAAAGTCCCCCCCGTTGAGCATCGGAGGGGACAGGGAGATGAAAAAGAATAAAAAGGAGCATGAACATCTACAGTTTAAAGTAAGAAACCAATTCTTGCAACATCTCCGACTGAGAATTTAATTCCTCGGCGGTTGCGGCGGCTTCCTGTGCAAATTTAGAATTATTTTGCACCGTGGTTGCCGTTGTAAGAAGGGTGCCGCTGATTTGCGTAATCATGTCGGCCTGTTCGTTCGCGGCGTTTGTAATGTTATTTATCAGCGAAAGAACCTCGTGTGCACTTGTAACAATAGAGTCGAGCGATACAGACGTTACCTCAGCAATTTCCGTACCCGATTCAACGCGGCTGATTGAGTCGTTGATAAGGTTTGTTGTTTCGGCGGCGGCATCTTGGCTTCTTGCCGCAAGCGAACGCACCTCCTCGGCAACAACCGCAAAACCTTTTCCGTGTTCGCCTGCCCTTGCCGCCTCAACAGCGGCGTTAAGAGCAAGTAGATTTGTTTGGAACGCAATGTCCTGAATAACACGGATGATTTTCGAGATATTGCTTGATGAGTCTTTAATTTGCATCATCGCGTCAAGCATTTGCTTCATGGCAGTATTGCCTTGTTGTGCATTGTCGGTGGATTTGTTTGAGAGGGAATTTGCCTCGCGGGCATTGTCGGCAAATTCACGTGTTTGAAGATTAATCAACTCAACGGTGCCGTTAAGCTCCTCAAGCGACGCGGCCTGTGTGTGCGAACCTTCCGCAAGCTCCATTGCGTTTTCTGTAATGCGTTTCGCGCCGTCAAGCACATTTTGTGACGCCGCATTGATCTCGCTCATCGCCTTGCGCAGAGTTGTGGCAATATTATTGATGGAATTTTTAATTTCAACGAAATCGCCTTCGTATTCGCGGGTAATCGGGTGCGATAAATCGCCGCTCGACATATCAGCCAGTACTTCGGAAACCTCGTGTATCGTGGACTCAAGTATATCAATCGTGCCGTTAACGGCATCTTTGATTTGAAGGAAGTCGCCGTTGTAGTTGCCCACAACTTTTACATCAAACCGGCCTCTTGACAAATTATTCATTACATCGCGGATCTCAACGATGGGCGCATTAACAGCTTCGGCGATATGATTAAGCCCGTCGGCAATTTCACGCCAGTCGCCTTTGTATTTCGACGGATCGATGTGTAATTTCATATCACCTTTTTCGACGGCGGCATCAATCATGTCATGCACATCTTTACTGATGGCTTGCAGATTCGTGCGCACACTTCGAAGTGTATCTGTCATTACAACTTTTTTGCCGGGCATTTCTTTAACCGTCACGTCGAAATCGCCGTCGCTTATTTGGTTCAAAACACTGAGCATTACATCGATGTCGCCATTTTGACCGTCGATAATTCTGAAAACGGATTCAACAAGCTCGCGAAACGAATTTTGATAAAGGTTCGTATCAAATCTGTATTCAAAGTCGCCGACCGTGTTAAACTCATGCTCAAATTTATTGAAGTCGTCAACCATGCATTTCAAAATGTCAACAAGGGTTATAACATCTTTTGTCAGCGTACCGAGTTCGTCTTTTGTAAGGTTTTTTCGGTCAATATTAAGGTTCATATGCCCTGCGGCAACCTGCTCTGTAAACATGACCAAATCGTTTATAGGTTTCGAAATGGCACTCGCAATAAGTAGCGCAAGCACTATTGCGACAAAAATGACAACTACACTAAAAATCAACAAAACAACGCTTGTCTCGGCGGCGGCTTGTTCCGCACCATCCGTTTCTGCCGTGGCAATGGTACTTGACCAGCTCAATAATTCGTTAATCCTCCGCATCAAATCATCGGCAATGTGTGTGCCGCGCATGAGATACGCGTCGGCCTCATCGGCGTTTCCTGTGCGTGCCGCCGTAAATAAAGGGCTGTAAATCGTATCATAATATTCTTGGAACAATCGACGTTTTTCAGAGGTGTCGGATAAAATGCCGCTTATTACCTCGGTCGATAGCCTTGCGTTGGTTCTTACGCTTTCCTCAAATAAATCGAGAGCATACATCCCTGCATTAAATTGCGCAACGGCAAGCCGATTATAATTTTCAACTTCTGCCAAATCTCCATCATGCGCGAATGCCGGTATCGTCGCCGCTATACGGCGAAATTCTCTTATGGAACTCTCAAACTCCAATGTTCGCATTTGTCCGTGGATGGGGTGATAGATTGCATAAGTAAATGAATCCACAAGCCCCCTTACTTGAATCAAGCTGTACACAGACATCGCAATAAGAAGAAGAATTACTGCAACAAAGCCCACAAGCATTTTGGAACGGATACTAATGTTTCTAAACCAGTTCATAATATTACACCCCCGCAAATTTTAAGACACGTCCGATCATGATACAAAAAAATTACGCAAAATGCAACATCTTTTGCAAAAAAAAAAAATCGGTGCGGGTAGTGTCACTACCCGCACCGATTTTTTTATAGGTCAGGAAACTGCATCCGGCTTCGAGACGTAATGTGGCCTTCCGCCGGATGTCCACGGTGTCCAATGCACGCTTGGCGTGCTTTTGAAAATTTTACGAAAGCACCTCATTGACCTTCTTTTTCACCGCAGAAGCGTCGAATGGTTTTTTTACATAGCCGGATGCGCCGAGTGTAATTCCTTTTGCCTCGTTCTCTTTTTTCTCCATGCCGGAAATGAGAATTACCGGAATATCTTTCAATTCGTCGTCGGCTTTAAAAATTTCAAGGGCTTCATAACCGGACATCCCGGGCATCATTATGTCCAGGAGGATTAAATCGGGCTTGACTAAGCGTGCGGTGTGAATGCCGTCTTGCGCGTTAATCGATGTCAGCGGCTCGAAATCATCTTTGAGGAT
>WRHA01000211.1 GCA_009783395.1 Defluviitaleaceae bacterium | reverse complement strand
CTTAAAAAGCCCAAATGTGTGCCGCCGAACATATCAAGCGGCCACGGGAAACCGCCCACACTTACGGGAATGTATGCAACAATCGAGCCGACTGCGGCTTGGATATATCCCACACCGCCGCTTTGCGCGATGAAATAGCCGTTTTCGAATCTGCCCAAATATTCGGGGTAAACGCGAAGCGACGTGACTTCCGGAATGTTTATATGCGTGCCGTCGGTTGCTACGCCGCCGAAACGCAGACGCGTGCGACCGCCGATAAGCAGGCTTATCATTTCATGCCGCGGTTGCAGTTCGCCAAGCGAAAATACGTCGATGAATGTGTAGGCGTGCATCTCGCCGAAACGCACGCGAAGCTGGTGATTGCCTGTGCGCAGCGGCGTGTAAATATTACCCTGCCAAAATCCGTTTTCGGAGCTGGCGGAAAACACCGCGTGCTCATCGTTAAGCTCCAGCCGATTGCCCCATTGGTCGATGCCGTAAATGCGCACACGCGCCGGCACGCCCTGGATTGCGCGTGGCTCAGGCGGCTCGATGGCGATGCCAACAAGCTCACCCGGCGGCGCGTTGTTGAACACGCCGAGCGCGTTTGTTACCGAGCGTTGACCGCCGTCGGAAAGCGTGTTTGCAACGGAAAGCGTGCCGTCGCGGGACTGTGTGACCAAGGTTGTTGAGCCGCCGCCGTCCATGTGCATCCCGTTTAACGCGCCGTAATGCAATAAAACCGCGCCAAGCTCGTTGTTTGTTACGCCGATGGAATGCGAACGACCGTCAACCACCATTAATATAACGCGACCGTCGCGCAGTTGACCCACGGCTGTGCGCGGATGCCGCGAACCGGGCTGAACCCCTGCGCCGTCAACGATTTCGCCATTGTTAAGTACTATCGCGCCGCCGCCGATTGCGGCTGTTATGTTTGAAAAATCTACGTTGAGGCCGGTGCTTATTTGGAAATCCACTTGCGCGCCGACGGGCAAATGCCGCTCATAGTAGGGCAAGCTGGCGTGCGGAATGATAATTACAAAGCCGTTTTCCGGCGTTTGAACCGTCGAAAACGTCACCTCCGTCACAACGCCGTTTTGCACAACTACCTTTAAAGTGTAGCGCACACGGGTGTCGATCGAAGAGGTGTCATCAACCGCCGCACGGCTAACAACCACGGGCGAATAGATATTTGAGCCGACAGAATTGTATGATGCAATATTTGTCAGAAATGTACCGTTTGCGTAGATGCGCATGGTTGTACTCATATAGCGGAAAAACGGATTGCTTTGCGAGTCGAGAAAAAACGTCGCAAAATCCGGGTCGCCGCCGGTAAGAGAAAGCACCTGCCCGTTGCTGACCATCGGCCCGAAGTATGTAGAATGTCGACGCGCCATATTAAAGAAGTCGGCGTTTATGCCCGCGATTGCGCCCGCATTGGCCAAAAGGCGGGAAGTAGGTTCGCGCAAACCCAGCTCCCGCGTGCTTGGAACAGGCGCGAGTGAGATATGCGGTTCGCGTGCGTCGACATAAAGCACGTGAACGTCAAGCATTCCCCGGTTTGTCATCATGCGGTTTTGCTCGTAAATCACGCCGCGTGCGAGTTCCTCTTGTTCGCGATGCTCGAAAAACACCTCAAGCGCGAACACGCTCGTTGCCGACAGGGCAATAAACGCGAGTGTGAAAATTAAAAACGTTGCGATTTTGCAGTGCTTCACAAAAATCCCTCCCCCGAAATCGCCATCATTTTAGTACATTTTCGCGAATTTGTAAACGACGAATAAAATCGGTGCGGGTAGTGTGGCTACCCGCACCGATTTGATTTGAAAAAATTTTTTCAAAAAATCGAAACAAACTGCTTGACATAGTTATTCACATCGCATAAGCTGTGTTTGCGTAAATCGAACATACGTACATCGAACATATATGTACAGACATAGAGAGGGCGGCACAAATGAATAAAAACGTTTTGAGAAAAGCGGCTGTAAATCATCCGCAAAAAATTTATCCCCCATACGATGTATTAATGGAGGAAGCCGGGTTTGACGCGCTGTACACCGTAATCGAACAAATGGGCGGCGCGACGGTTTACATACCAACAATCCGGACGGTTTTTCATGATTGCCTTGCGGAGGAAGCGCGCAAGGAATATCACGGACAAAATCTTGCCCGCGTCGCGAGAAAATATGGCTTTACAGAGCGCGGAATGCGCAAAGTCTTCAAAAATATGCAATAGGGAAAAAGGCTTGACAAACTTCCTCTTTCGTGCAAAATTGACAGAAACTACTTGTTAATGTGGGCTTTGGGGGGCGGCTCCACGGGGTGTGTTATGCAAAAATTTGCCGATTTTGTAAAAAGACACGCTTTTTTTCTGCTGGGAGGCGCGTGCATTATCCTTGCCGGGGTTCTCTATACCGCTTGTGCGCGAGAGGCTGTGATTCAGCCCACCGGCGAGGTTGTGTTTCATGCGGCGCAAAACTCGGATGAAGCGGCCGAAACGCCTGAAACGGCGGAAGCGAAGGACGATCCAACATACTTTATTGTACATATTTCGGGGGCGGTAAATTCCCCCGGTGTTTTTGGGTTGCCCAAGGATTCGCGAGTAAACGACGTGCTTGAGCTTGCCGGAGGTGCAACCGAAGACGCCGACCTCGAGCATCCCTCGCTAAACCTTGCCGCATCAATCCACGACGCAATGCGCATAATAATTCCCGCATGGGGCGACGAAATCGACGATATTTTCCCCGATACTTTCCCCTCTGATGAAGCCCGGGGCATGATAAACCTAAACACCGCAACATCTGCCGAACTTCAAACCCTCTCGGGCGTCGGCCCGGTTTTGGCACAAAACATCATTGATTTTCGCGAGGCGCAGGGCGGATTTTCCTCTGTGGAAGAGCTGATCCATGTATCGGGAATCGGCGAAACGCGCCTCAATAACCTTCGCTCCCACGTAACTGTGAGGTGAAAGATTGAAAAAACTCAAAAATCTGCTTCCTTACGCCGCATTGCCGCTCTTGCTTGCGGTATTTTTTTTAATGCTTGCCGACACAACCGCTACGCCTTTCCGAGAAGTACATGGCGAAAACGGCGTGTGGGATTTGCGGGACTTTGACTTTGAAAATTATAACGCCCTGCTCGTTGGCGAGATGATATACATCCCCAAAGCACTGCTACGACAATAAAATTCTGCTTGCGCGAATAGAGCGAGCTTTGCAACGCGCAGGGCAAATGCCCCAAAAACTTTCCATCGGCACAATCAAAATAGACACCGCTTCAAAAAGGGCATATGTAGACGGCAAGGACATGAACTTAAACTCAAAAGAAACGTCCCTGCTTGAGCAATTTATACAAAACCCGCAAAAAATAATGACGGGGGAATATTTGTATGAAAAAGTTTGGGGACAAAAAATGCTTGGCGATGATACCGCACTGCGAATAAAGCTCCAGGACATCGGCGCGGAATACACCATCACCGTATCCAGAGGAGAGGGCTATTATCTTGAATTGAAACAAGAAAATAAGTGAATGTGAAATCTTTGTAACATTCGCCCGCTTGCTCCCGGCAGGAGGTGTCGGAATGAAACTGAAAAAAATAACGCTCTAAAACAATTCATCCAACAAAATATAATAATCAATCTTTTCCCAATCAGGGATTATGCCTAAAACATCAAAAAGCAAATTTTTGTCATCGTTTTTAAATGTGTTATACCGCAAGGAACGCAAGCACAATGCTATATCCTGGTATTTATCTCCAATGCCGCCTCTGCCCATGTCTATAAAGCCGGTAGCTTTGTTTTCTGTGACGAAAATATTGGGCAAACAAAAGTCGCCGTGCGTAAGATGCAATTCCTCGTCGGGTTTGTTTATAAGTAAATATTCGTATAGCTGTATAGGCGTTTGGAATCGTTTGTTTTCTGAAAAAGTGTAAGTAAAGTCATCAAAATCTACTAAGTTATTTTCAATATTGAATAATGCTGCATCTAACCTCTGTCCTAATTTGTTTTCAAGAGGACATGAAGAAACGTCTATGCTTTGGAATTGCAATAGACCATCTGCAAGGGCATATATAATCTCTTCTTCTGAAGAGGAGAGTCCACGCTCGGTACAGGCCATTGTACCCTGTGCTGACGAAGTTAGCAGATAAAATGTGGTGTCTGTTTCATTCCAAAACAGAATATCCGTAACAGGCAGTTTTCCATTTAATCATTTAAGCATATCGTACTCTCTTTGCGATTCGTGATTCTTCTTGCCTGTTTTCAAAAAACAAACCTGGTCATTTTTTTCATATCGAATTACCGTGTCAGCAGTATCTCCCATTAACACGAGTTGCTGTTTTGTGCCTTTAAGAATCTTTTTTAATTCATTTGGCATTTCGTGAATCTCCATCGTATACCTCCGCTCGCAAAAGATGCAGTAAAACATTACAATCCAGATATTAAACTTTCAAGGTCTCGTGCGCCGTGCAATATCCTGTGTATTTCAATCAGATTGTCGTCAATTATTTTGTAAAATATCATATAATTG
>WRHA01000210.1 GCA_009783395.1 Defluviitaleaceae bacterium | reverse complement strand
TGTTGGTTGTTTCGGTGGTACGGGCTTTGCAATTTGAAATTTGTTTAACAGGCAGTTGGTTACAGACATTCGCCCGAAAATGAAACTCTGCGTTTCGGTTTCCGTTTCATCTTGCGCAAACAAGATTTTATTGATAAAGCCCAATTCCAAGGCTTTTTTTGCGTTCATCCACGTTTCGTCATCCATCATGTGGGCGAGTTTTACGCGGGACAGTCCTGTTTTTGCTTCGTATGCGTTAATGATGCTTTGTTTTACTTCATTAAGCATATCTTGGGCGCGGCGCATTTCTTCCGAATCGCCCCAAGAAAGCGTGACCGGATTATGAATCATGAGCATTCCCACGGGCGACATACAGATTTCATCACCTGCCATCGCAATGACGGATGCGGCACTGGCCGCCAAGCTGTCAATCTTGACCGTAACTTTTCCCGTGTATTCCTTGAGCATATTGTAAATTTGCGCCGCTGCGAACGCACAACCGCCCGGCGAGTTAATCCAGACAGTTATATTTCCTTTACCGGAATACAAATCATTTTTGAACATTTTGGGTGTCGCTTCGTCTCCGAACCACGATTCTTCCGCGATTACGCCCTCAAGTTGCAAGGTACGCTCACCGTCTTCATTGCGTACCCAATTCCAAAATTTGCGCATTGGCAAACCTCCCTAAATTTTGAAATAAATAACTCTGATAAATTTTGCGGCACTGCACATACTACTGTTGGCAAGGCATATATTTAACACTCGTAAAAAATGCACATTTAGTGCATCGTATATACCTTGTATGGAGGCGGCGCTTAGTCGCCTCCTGCTATTTGAAGGAGAGAACAGCATGGCGAAAAAAGGAATGCGCCGCCCGGACCCAAAAGAGCCGCATGGGACAGAAAGCAATAAAAAGAACCACATCCAAAAAAATGATGTAGCTCCTGTTCCCGAAATACAGGGGAAAAAGAAAAACAAGTAAACCACGGCGGCGTAAGTCGCCTTTTACATATAATCGGACATCGGCGTTTCCGTTGTTTCAGCGGTGGATTTTTCCGCAAATGCGCCTGCGTTGGCAAGTTTACACATATTGCCGTTTACAAGGAACAAGTCACCGCCAAGCTCCGCAGGGATTTGATTAAACCCTTCAAGTGCGCGGATTTCGTTTGCACTCATCCAGCCGTTTTGCCGCGCAGTTGCGTACCCTGCCATTCTGCGGCCGTAATCGCCGCGAAGCAGACCATCAACATTAAATTTGATGAAATATTTTTGTTTTTCTGACGGCAATAAAAGTGATTGCTGCATGGCTTGTTCCCACCGAATTACCCATGGGTTAAGGCTGTACTTTACAAATTCCATGGACTGACATTCGATGTTATTAAAAGAAGATTTTTCCAAATCTCCAATCATGTGCGGCGGAACGTGAAACAGCCTTGCGATTTCGTTAATTTGAAAACGCCGCGTCTGTAGAAATTGCGCTTGTTCAGGCGGAATGCTGATTTGATTGAACTTCATGCCATCCTCAAGCACAGCGACACGATGCGAATTTCCATTGCCGCCATACGCGGCATTCCAACTTTCTCGCACAGCTTTTGGGTCTTTGACAACGCCCGGATGTTCTAAAATTCCGCTCGGGGTTGCGCCATTGGCGAAGAACGCCGCACCGTACTCCTCCGTTGCGAGTGCCATACCGATTGCGTTTTTCGCCACAGCAATGGGCGAATAGCCAATCAGCCCGTCGAAACTAAGCCCCGGTATATGCAAAACCTCATGCTGCCGCAACACTATGTTTTCTTGCTTCGTGTTTAAGCGGCTTTCCTCGGAATCACGCTGATAGGTGTAAATAATTTCACCGTTTGGCGCACGTCCGACTTTCATTTTATTTGGCAACAGCGGGTACAGCCCCAATATTCGTCCGCGTCCGTTTCGCACAATTTGCGAAAATGCGTTCCCGAAAATCAATAAATGTCCCATGAGCGTTTCACGCCAAATAAAGCCAGACATTTCAGGGTTAGGCTCGTTTTGGAGCAGGTATGGTAATGGGTGGTCGGTTACACGTTTTTGTTTGCCGTCATTTTCATATTCGTAAATATGCAGCGGCAAGCCCGCGAGTGATTCCGCCAAAAGTCTGACACAGGCGTACACGGCGGTTGTTTGCATTGCGGTATATTCGTTTACAACTTTTCCCGCGTTTGTGCCACCGAATAAAAATGACAGTGAGCCACCAAAACGATTCTGCGGTCTGTCGCGGGATTTGAAAAAGCGACTGAAAAATGACATAGGCATTCATCCTTTCTATAATATAAGCAAACCGCGACCTTCTTCGGCATACACATTGCCGCCGCCGCTGCCTAAATTGCGGATTGCGCGGTCGAGTGCCATCAGAGTTGCAACAACACCGTCAATTCGCTCTGTTGATTTTTCTTTGTCGGGTTTAATATTTCCGGCAGGGTCTGTTCGCACGAAAATATTATCCATCATCCAACGCAAAACAGGATGCCCGCCATGTGCGAGCTTTTGCTCAAGGGTCAGCTTCATAAGCTCCTTTGTCGGCGGCGACATATCCTTAAATCCCTGCCCGAAAGGTACGACCGTTAAGCCCAAACCTTCAAGGTTTTGTACCATTTGTACCGCGCCCCAACGGTCGAAGGCGATTTCCCTAATGTTATATTTTGCATTAAGCTCATCAATAAAATTTTCGATGAAGCCGTAATGCACGACATTTCCTTCGGTGGTGTACATGAAACCTTGTTTTTCCCAAACATCGTACTGCACACGGTCGCGTTTAACGCGCAGGGAAATATTGTCCTCCGGCATCCAGAAAAACGGCATGATTTGAAATAAATCGTTTTCGTCTTCCGGGGGAAACACAAGAACAAACGCGGTTATGTCAGTGGTGGATGATAAATCCAGTCCGCCATAACAAACACGACCGCGCAAACTTTCCGCATCAACGGGAAATACACACGCATCCCATTTTTCCATCGGCATCCACCGAAGACTCTGCTTTACCCACTGATTAAGCCGCAGTTGGCGGAATAAATTTTCTTCGGCAGGATTGGATTTCGCGCTTTCGCAAGCGGAGCGCAGTTTTTCTATATCCACCGTTATGCCCAATGACGGATTTGATGCCGCCCACACTTTTTCGTCTGTCCAGTCGGCATCGTCGGGCGCGCCGTAAATTACGGGATAGAAATTGGGGTCAACCTTGCGACCTTGAATAATATCCTCGGCTTTTTGGTGAACTTCCCAACATATGCTGTGACGGTCTGTTCCCGCTGTGCTGATAAGGAAGAAAAGCGGCTGTTTGCGGGCATCGCCGGAGCCATGCAACATAACATCGTAAAGTTGGCGGTTGGGTTGGGCGTGCAGCTCATCGAAAACAACGCCGTGTACATTTAAGCCGTGTTTGCTGAATGCTTCCGCGCTTAGAACTTGATAAAAGGAATTCAACGGCTTATAGACGAGCCGTTTTTGCGATAAAATCGGCTTAATTCGGCTTTTGAGTGCGGAGCATTGTTCCACCATGCCGCAGGCAACATCGAAAACAATGCTTGCTTGTTGGCGGTCACTGGCGCACCCATATATTTCGCCCCCATGCTCAAAATCTCCGCAGGCAAGCAATAATGCAACTGCCGCGGCAAGTTCACTCTTGCCTTGTTTCTTCGGGATTTCGATATACGCCGTGTTAAACTGGCGGTAGCCATTGGGTTTCATGATACCGAAAATATCGCGAATGATTTGTTCCTGCCAGTCGATGAGTTCAAACGGCGTACCAAACCATTCACCTTTGGTGTGATTCAGGCAGTTTATAAATGCCACAGCATTATCCGCCGCGTCCTTGTCGTAATACGAATCTGCCGCCATATATTTTGTGGGCGTGTATTTTTTTAACTTACGCAAAGCCCCAACCCCTTTCTGTAAAAGCGACAACAAGAAAAAGAACCCTCGGCGTGAGGATTCCCTTTCGTCTTGATGCTTCTGAATTAAAATTCAATAAATGTGCCTGTAGCCTGTTCATTTGATACAGTGACGCCCATGTCAGCGTAGCGTTTAACAAGCTCTGCTCCAAAATCCGAGCATGATAAGTCATCTGTTATCATCAACAAACCATTGCAATTCGGGCAATCGTGAGTAGCTCCGATATGTGTTTCAACAGTTTTCAAATCATATTGCTCGATTATTTGCTCATTGCAAATCGGGCATTTGTATTTCCACATTTTATCGTCATCCCCTTCCACTCATATTCTGTGAAATATGCTTTCGCGCCCTTGCACAACACATTAATCACTCAGGTCGGCAGTAATTGCAAGGGAATTGTGCCTAAAAACCGCACAAATATAAGTGCCGGGAACGGCAGTGGATTGTGTACATTTATATGAACGAGGTACAGCCCCATTCGGGGCAAACCTCGGAAAATTCGCTGTAATTTGCGGCGGTTCAGCCGTTGGTGTTGGCGCGGAGTTCCTTTTGCATCGTTGTTTTCAGATTTTTCAAGCGGTCTA
>WRHA01000209.1 GCA_009783395.1 Defluviitaleaceae bacterium | reverse complement strand
TTGCAGGCGATACTTGTTCATGCGCTTTTTATCAAGCTCGGCCGCGCTAAACGGCACAAAAATGTGCGGATCATTTTCCGGATCATTTGCCGTAATATCAATGCCGTTTGTTATGCCGTAAATTTGCCCCGTTTCGGCGGCGCGGCGGCGCAAAAGTCCATCCATTCCGTAGCCGTAGTCCGCGGTTTGAATTTCACCGGCATAGGTTTCGCTCACTGTGCTTACCGCGTCGGCATGAACAATACCCGCCTTCAAATAGCTGATATTGCCGTAAAACTCCAAATCGCCGCCGGTAAAATATCCGTCGTTAAGCCCAACCGACCACAATATATCGCGTCCGAAAACGCCTTGATAGTGCAAATTGTGAATCGTAAACAAGCTTTTCATGTCGGCATAAAACGTAAAGCCCCTGTAAACATCTTTCAAATACGTAGGCCCGAGGCCCGTATGCCAGTCATTAAAATGGATAATATCGGCTTGGAATCCAATACGCGAAAGCATTTCTACCGTCGCTTTGGTGAAAAAAGCGAATCGCTCGAAATCGTCGCCATATCCATAATAATTATCCCGTCCGAAATAAAAATCATTTTCAATAAAATAGACCGAATCACCATCGCCATGCGCGTCAAGCGCGTATATCGAGGCATCTTGCGCACGCCACGACAAATGGACGGTAAATTCGGCCACCTTTTTTGTATCGTTTAAATATTTTTGCGGAACGGTCTGATATTTCGGAAGCGCGACGCGCATATCAACGCCCATATCGCGCAACGCCTTGGGCAATGAACCGGCAACATCACCAAGCCCGCCGGATTTCGAATACGGATTAACCTCCGTGGAAACAAGCAAAATTTTCAATGGTTTTTTTTCTTTCGGCATTTATAACACTCTCCTGCAAGAATTATACCACCGGCACGCCAAGCGTGCAATGGACGCCGTGGGCGTCTCACGGTGGGCGACGTTACTACATCTCGATTTGAAAAAAAGCACAGTTTTACTCGTTTTCCGGTTCGCTTCCCTGCATTAGTGCGTCTATGATTTCCGGAAAGGGAAAAGTGTTTGTTCGTCTGTCTAAAATGGCAAAATGGTCGCCGTCGGAGGGATCGCGAGAAACGCCAAACCGCCCATTATCCCACCAAATGCAAACCATGCCGCGTTCGCGTGCCGCATTTACATAGAAGTATGTCCAGTTTACACGCGAACCCAGATTGTCGCGGTTTAACGCGCCCATTTCGCCCAAAATCACAGGGATGCCCCGGGATGTGAATGCGTCGACGGCGCGATCCATTCCTCGTTCGATTGCGCCGGTGTCCTCGGGGTTTTGTGTCGTCCAGCCTGTTCTTTGGCGTCCGCCGAGGGTTAGTGCAAACTCGTATGGCGCATACATATGAAGCGATACGATTATTTTGTTTTCGTCGTTAAGAGGATCGTCGGGAATTACCAAATCCTCGATTGCACGAACCTCAACAGATGCGGCATATGTCGGCACCATTAACATGCGATTAATATTATTGCCGCCGCTTGCGCGAACCGTGTCAACAAAAACTTGGTTTAATACATTTACGTTTTCGCGCTCTTCGGGCGTGCCGCCGCTCCATTCGCCGCGACTGCCAATTGTGCGCGGCTCGTTAAGCCCTTCGAAAATTAACTTATGACCATAATCGCGAAAGACATATGAAATTTGCTCCCAAAGCCGCGTAATTACGTGGACAGATTCTTCCATATAATCGTCATAAAGGCTGAAAATGTACTCGTCGTGATGTGTATTCAAAATAACAAACATGCCAGCGTCCATGCCGTAATCAACGACGGTTTGCACGCGGTTCATCCAGTCCTCGCGAATCGTGTAATCATCGCAACCAATGACAAAGCGTTGATGCCACGTTACGGGAACGCGCAGAACATCAAAACCCGCGTCGCGGATTACTTCAATATTTTCACGCGAGGTAACGGGGTTGCCCCAAATCGTTTCGTGTTGCGCGATATGTGTGCCGCCCATATTTCTGCGCCATGCATCGAGCGTGTTGCCCAAATTCCAGCCGACGCGCATTTCGGAAACCATTTCCGCCGCATCGCGCCAAGGAGACTCGTCGGGCGCAATCGGAGGTTCGGTCAGGTTTATTGCAACACCGACACCGGGATTGTTCGGTGTTTCCGGATCCCTGGGAGCGGGAATCGGCAGGGGCGTTGTTTCGGGCCGTGGGGTAAGCGCGAGTTCTTCCGTTATTTCTTCCGGAGTTAGCGGCACATCCTCGACGGTTTCGATTGTTTCGTTTGCTTCGATGGTCTCTGCTGCGTCATTGTTTGAACATGCGGCAATTGAAAAAATAAGCACAGTTGACAGCGCGAACGCGACTATCAACGAAAAGCAACCACTTGAATTTTCCATTTTATAAATCACCTCTCGTATTTTTAGGAAAATTTTAACGGAAATTTTTCTGTTTCGCAAATTTTCAATTTGGTGCGGGTAGTGACACTACCCGCACCAATATTAAAATTTTCTAAAAATTGCTTTATTTATCTAAAATTTCTGTTATACTCTTCGGGACAAATATAAGAGACGACATCTGAAAACTCTATTTCGGAGGTCGCCAAGAGACGGAGGTTTTGGCATGAACTACGGGCATTTTGATCCCAAAAACAAGGAATACGTTATCACAAAGCCGAACACACCTGCCCCGTGGGCAAATTATCTGGGTTCGCCGGCATACGGCGCGATTATTACAAATAACGCGGGAGGTTACAGCTTTGTAAAAAGTGGTGCGCATGGTCGGTTGATCCGATACAGGTTTAACGAAAGCGACCGCCCCGGACGTTATGTGTACTTACGCGATGAAAGCGGCGATTTTTGGTCTGCTTCGTGGCAACCCGTCGGTAAGCCCCTCGATGTGTACAAATCCGAGTGCCGCCACGGTACGGGCTACACAGAGATTTCGGCTGAATATAAAAAAATCGCATCGAAAGTCAAATACTATGTGCCGCAAGATTCGGAATACGAAGTCTGGAACGTTACCGTAACAAACAACGATTCCGTACCGCGCGAAATTTCCGCATACGGTTACGCCGAATTTACCTGCGACGGAAACTATGAGCAAGACCAAGTAAACCTACAATACACACAATTTATAACGAGGACATTTTTTAAGGATCCGCTTATTGTTCAAACAGTCACCGAAAACATGGCACTTTTCAGAGGCCATAATCCCGTGGCTCGTTTCTTTGGGCTTGCAGGCGCGAAGGTTGCGAGTTATTGCGGCGACAGAGCCGCCTTCATGGGGCGTTATCGTGATTACGGCAACCCTGTCGGCGTCGAAAACGGCAAGCTTTGCGGTACACTTAACTACAATGTGAATTCTTGCGGCGCATTGCAAACTGTTGTAAAGCTCGCGCCGGGTGAATCGAAATCGTTTTCATTCGTTCTCGGTCAGCAATTCGGTCGCGACGCACAAGACGCGCCGTCCATCATTTCACGTTATGAAAATCCCGGTGCCGTCGAGAGCGAAATCGCCGCGCTTAAAAATTACTGGCACGGCAAACTTGCTAACTTGCAAATCAACACGCCGAACGAACACTTCAATAACATGCTTAACACGTGGCATTCATATCAGTGCTTTATCACATTCATCTGGTCTCGTGCGGCGTCGCTTTCATACTGCGGCTTGCGTAACGGCTACGGATATCGCGACACAGTGCAGGACATTCAAGGAATCATCCACCTTGATCCAAAGGCCGCGCTCGACAAAATAAAGTTCATGTTGTCTGCACAAGTGCATCACGGCGCAGGCTTGCCGCTTGTAAAATTCACGCACAATCCCGGCCACGAAGACAAACCGGAAGACGCAAGCTATCGCGAGTCAACCGGACATCCCTCCTATCGTGCCGACGACATGATGTGGATTTATCCGACCGTTTGGAAGTATATCGCCGAAACCGGCAATATCGGGCTTCTTGATGAAGTCGTTCCATATGCCGACCAAGGTGAAGATACCGTTTACAAGCACCTGCTTAAAGCAATCGACTTCACCCTAAACCACCTCGGCATACACGATTTGCCTGCCGGTCTTCACGCCGACTGGAACGACTGTTTGCGCATGGGCGCGAAAGGCGTTTCCGTTTTTGTCGCGCTTCAATTTTATTACGCGTTTGAAATAATGACGCGCTTCGCAGCACAGCGCGGCGACGCCCAAACCGAAAGTGACATGGGCGCGTTAAAAGAGCGTTTCGGCAAAATCATCGAGGAAAAATGCTGGGACACCGATCGCTTTGTGCGCGGCATTGCCGAAAACGGCAATGTTATCGGCAAGCGCACCGATCCGGAAGCAAATTTGTGGCTTAACCCGCAAACATGGGCGGTTCTTTCCGGCTTTGCCGACGAAACTCGCGGAAAAGCCATACTCGACCTCGTGTACCGCGAGTTGAATACAAAATACGGCGCACGCGTAATGACCCCGTCGTATGAAAAGCACGCCTTTGACGGC
>WRHA01000208.1 GCA_009783395.1 Defluviitaleaceae bacterium | reverse complement strand
CGACGCCCGATTCAAACAAAACGGAGGTATCCCGATAAGCTTGAGCCGCCATATCATAGCCCATTTGCGCAAGTTCAATGCCGGTTTGCGCCTGTTCGACGTTTTGCTCGGCCTGCCGAATCGCGGCTTCGGCTTGGCTTATTCCGCCTGTCGTTTGCAAAATTTGGCTTTGCATCGCGGCACCGTCGACAAGGGCGACACCGGTTTGCGCGGCACTAACCATCGCGTCTTGAACCGCAAGCTGTGCTTCGAGAGAAGCAATGCTGTTTTCGATTTCCGTTGCATCTATCGTAAAAAGCACGTCGTCCGCCGAAACGGTGTCGCCCATGCTGAAATAAACCGAAAGCACTTCGCCGGGAATTCTCGGAATTACGGCGACTTGTTGGCTTGGAACAACGGATCCGATATATTCGCCCATTACAATTACATCGCCCGTTTCCGTAGTAATCGTTTCAACTAAAACAGGCTCGCGAATAGCGACGGTTTGCTCGGCATCATTGGTACCGCCACAGGCCGTAAAGGCAATAAAACCCACCGCCGCAAGCAATGTTGCAAGTAAAAATTTTTTCATTTACGTAATTTCCCCTTCTTTAATGTAGTATAAAAACAATACAATATTTCGCCCAAATTATCAAGTACTCAAAGCACGCCAAGCGTGCAACGGACGCCGTGGCCACTACTCGCATACTTGACCGAAAATTCAGTATTCTTTGCATGTCGTTCCATGCCACGCAATCGCGAGCTTATGCGGATATTCCGTGACATGGAGTTGGTGGAACAGATAGGCTCCGGCATGAGTAGAATACTAACAGCATACGACCGCTCAATATTTGAACTAACACCAAGTTTTACAGTTGTTACGTTTCCTTTTGCAAAAGGTTTTGAAAACTTAAATGACAAGATAAATGACAAATTAAATGGCAAGATAAACTCTGTACCGGAGATATTAAAAAGCAATCCAACCGCGACTATTGCAGATTTAATAGAGGTTACAGGCAAATCACAAAGTACGATTTCAAGGGAATTAAAGCGTTACCAAGAATCAGGGCTTATATATCGTGAAGGTTCACGCAAAAATGGAAAATGGGTTATACAATGATAGCCAACTTGCAAAACAATCAAAAATAAAAAACGGTGCAGGTAGAATCCTACCTGCACCGTTTTTTTTTGATTTTTAGTCTTCAAGCGCGTATTCGGGCTCTTCTTCCAATTCTTCTTCCAAGTCCTCTTCCGGTTCAACTGCTTCGTATGCGTTATGCGTCTCGTACGGCCCATACGTGTCGTGCGGTTCGTACGAATAATCCGAGTACTCGGGATGCTCCGCCTGTTGCGGTGGGTTTTCCTCGTATTCATATTCGGGTTCATATTGCACAGGCGCGTAGCCAAACATATCGGGGGTTGTTCCGTACGGCGTAATTATCGCCATGGTAATGCCCATGGTGTTGCGACCGCGGGTATCCTGCCCTACTACTCCCCAAGCGGTGTGAAGAATGCCTGTTTCGGAAGCGGCGGTACCCGTCCATGCGCCGCCGGCAAGTCTTGCCGTTGGGTTTAGGCGAACGGGAAGCTCGCCTACATTGTTGGCGTTAAAGGTTGGCACGGCTCTCCATCGCTGCGTTCCGTCGGCGGCGGTGATTAGCGCGTTGTACGGACGCAGTGCATTCGGGTCGATTCTGCCGTTTGGCAAAACGGGCAGCTCTATCGGCATGGGTTGGATAAATTGTGCGCGTGGTTGCGGCGTGATTGTTTGAATTTCGCTGCTTGGTCGCGTGCCTGTTGCGGCAACGCGTACAAGTATCGGTGTGTCGTGCGCGGTTATTTGCGCAGATACATCCAGCGGGGTTGCGCGGTATCGTCCGTTCGCCAAGGTTTCTCGCGGCGCGGGCGTCCATGTTTCGCCATTGTCGATTGAAATTTCTTGCGTCAACCTTGTGCTGATCATTTCTGTGTTGTAGTTGATTCTGAGGCGTGTTTCGCTGCCGAAAGGACGCGGGGTTATTCTGAAAACTCTGCCTGCGGGGGTGAATGGCTCAGCCGATGCCGCCGTGCGGAAGTGGACGATGTTTCGCTCCCCTCTTGCCGGGCGCTGTTGGACATCAAAGTCTGTCATCGTTGCCCACTCGGGGTTTTGGGGCATTGCGCCCGTTATTGTACCGCGTACAAATTCGTGCCTGACCGAGGCCGGTTGCGGCTCGGGGACAGCCCTTGTGGGGCGCGTCATAAGCGTCCAGGTATCGTTGTCGTTGTAATACGGGCGAAGCCTTGCGGAGTTGCCGCGCGGGCGTGCTTGGATTTGCTCAAATGTGATTTGCGTGCCGCTTGCGAGGGGGCGCACCGTTCCTCTTGGTGTTACTTCATTTGACACAACCAAATCCAATCGCCTGTTAAACAGCGCGTTCCACCTTGCGCCTGCGGGCAAAGCACCGCGCCGCCATGATCTTCCGCCGTTTATGCTGAAGCCCGCCACGTTAAAACCTGCGGGAAGGGTGATTGTTTCGGCAGAAAGATTGATGTACGCGTCGGCTCTGTTTGAAGGCACGATAATTGTGTGGTCGATAATGATGTCACAATTGCAATTGTCGTAATCGCAATCGTCATCATCATCACCATCGTCACAATCGCAATAGCCGTAATCGCAATCGTAATAATCGTCATCACCGTCGTCACAATCGCAATAGCCGTATTCGCAATCGTCGTAATCATCATCGCCGCCATTGCCGCCGTTGTTGCCATTGTCGTAGCGGATTTCTCTAAATCCTGTCCATCCTGCCGCCAAGAAAGCATCTCTTGTGCCTTCGGGTACAATTAAATCGATAACGGAGCGGTCGAGCCCCGCAAAGGTTGTGTCGTTTATTTGTTGCGGGTTGGTGGTGGCGTTAAAAATCGTGTTAAGCCCCCTTGCCCCGATAAACGCAAAATCGCCTATGCTTGTAACAGAGGCGGGAATGTGGATTGTATGAAGTGTGCGATTGCCGTGGAAGGCATAGGGCAAAATGCGGTTTCGCTGCACGGTGTAGACCGGCGTGGGAGGGCGAAGTGTGCCGTCCGGTCGAAACCCTGCTTCAAAAGTGTCACCGCTTATCATTGCCATTCGTCGGGTTAGTTCGGCTCGGCATACTGCACAGAACTCGGTATGGGTACTCTGCATTTGACAGGAACGGGCAGGAGCAGGGTTTATCCATTCAAGTACAACACCGGGGGCGACAGTGTATCGATGAAGTCGTCTTGTAATTCCCTCATGCCCAAGCCAGTGCCCCCACTTTAATTCCTCGTCTGAATCCGAAGGGTTGGCAAGATTTGCATACCTGGGGTTGCCGACTCGACCCTCATCTGCTAAAAACCCCAAATTATGACCTATTTCATGGATAATTATATGGTGATAACCGGGAGGTCGAGCAGAAACCCCTAGAGAATTACTATTCTCGTAACCGGCAGCAGCAGTAAAAAAGGCAATCCCCCCCCCCTTTCTGCATTAAGAATCATCTGAGTCATAATTGAGTTTGGAGAAACCCAATTGGAAATATCCAAAGCATGTGCAGACCTCTGCACCCTTATACTACCTGGGGAAAATGGTATGCGGATAAAAGAGCCAAAATAGCTGCCGGGGTATGGATAGGTTACCGGGTCTAACGCAGTTCCCGTGCGTATTCCTTGCTGAGTCGAGGGGGTTTCTACTGCATAAACTTTAAAATAATCGCTGAACAGGCTGAACGGATAGGAATTTGTAAGGATATGTGCAAACCTCCGCGCACTGTACAAAAACGTCCCGTATGCGGGGTTCGGCCAATATCCCACATCGCCGTGTTCATTACCTGCGGTAAAACCGTCACCTAACAAAACAAGCACTATGCTTTCGTGGCAGTCCCTTCCTTCGCCAAAAACATTTCTTACGGTATAATCAAAATCATTGAAGGCTTGTATACCTGCCGGAATGGGCGAACCGAACATTTCAATTGCCTCTTCCTGCGTAAGTTGGTAAGTAGTGCAACCGCCGCCGTCCGGGCAATGTACCCGCTTATATCCGTGGGCATTGTCTTGTTGTAACATCTGGCGGATTTCACTTAATGTGTAATTGTCCCTTAGCTCTTCTTCATGAGGCAATGCTAACGCGACGCTCGGTAGTAGTGAAAGCATCATGCAAAAAATTATGCATGATGTCGCAATTTTGTGAAATTTTCTCATTGAAAATCCCCCTCCATAATAAATTATAATTTACTGTTTGAATTATATCGGAAAATGGAAATTGTTACAACATATCCGACTTCTTTATTTTATGCCCGAACTCGGGATTTTGTTTCCTTGTTGTTTGCTCCTCCTTCCAAAACAAGCCTAACACATAAAAACCGTTTTGCGTCAACTATGGGACGAATAGCACTTTTTGCGGGACGAAGCGCGTTCGTCCCGCAAAAAGGGCTGTTCGTCCCGAATTTTCGCCTTCGTCCCGCAAAAACCCCGCTTCGTCCCGCGAAACCGCCG
>WRHA01000207.1 GCA_009783395.1 Defluviitaleaceae bacterium | reverse complement strand
CGCGTTGTTCCGCAGAATCGCGACGCGTCGCCAAGCCGAAAAGCATTTTGCCGCACGAAAAATGCGCAAGCGTAAGCGCGTCAACGCCGCCGTAAACGCAATAAGGGTGAATATTTTTTTTAACAAAATCGTCGGCAAGCCCGCACGATTTTGCAACGGTTTCATAACCGCGCAACCCACGCGTATAAAAATGCTGTTCAATCATGCTCTAATCTATGCGCCCGCCGCCTTTACATATACCGCAAGCACGCTTAAATCCGCAGGCGAAACCCCCGTAACCCGCGATGCCTGCCCAAAATTAACCGGTCGCAAAGCCGCAAGCTTTTGCCGCGCCTCAATACGCAACCCCGAAATCTTTAAATAATCAATATCCTCCGGCAACACTTTATCCTCAATCCGACGAAACGCCTCCGCCGACTCAAGCTGCAATTTTATATACCCCTCATACTTAATCTGAATCCCAACCTGCTCAACAACCCCATCAATCGCCTCATCAAAGACCTCACAAAAATCCCAAACAGAAACCTCCGGCCGCCGAATAAGCTCCGCCAGCTTAACCCCGGAAGAAATCGGCGACGACCCCCGCGCCAAAAGAATCTCATTAACATCACCGGGCGCAACAGTAAGTTTTTTCAAAAATGCGATCCCGGCATCGATTGCGGCAGATTTTTGCAAAAACTTTTCGTGTCGAGAAGCAGGAATCAACCCCGCCTTAAAACCAATCGGCGTTAATCGCAAATCGGCGTTATCCTGTCGCAAAAGTAAGCGATATTCGGCACGAGATGTCATCATGCGATAGGGCTCTTGTGTACCTTTTGTAACAAGATCGTCGATCAAAACACCGATGTAACCGTCGGCACGACCGATTGAAATATCAGCCCCCGAGGCGGCAATCCCCGCAATAATCCCCTGCGCGGCGGCCTCTTCGTAGCCCGACGAGCCGCAAATTTGCCCGGCAAAAAACAAACCCCGAACATGCTTCGCCTCAAGGGAAAGAGTCAACTGCGTAGCATCGATGCAGTCATACTCGATAGCATACGCATATCGCATAATTTCGCAGTTTTCAAGCCCCGGCACAGAGCGATACACCGCCGTCTGCACATCCGCCGGCAACGCGCTCGACATCCCCTGAACATACATTTCCTGCGTTCCCAGCCCCTCCGGCTCGATAAAAACAGGGTGTCTCTCCTTGTCGGCAAAGCGTATGATTTTGTCCTCGATTGACGGACAATAGCGCGTACCCGTCGCCTTAATCAGCCCGCTGTACATCGCGCTTCGGTGAATCGATGCGCGAATGATTTCGTGCGTTGCCGCTGTTGTATATGTCAGGTGGCATGGCACTTGTTCGCGCATAATGTCCGCCACATTCGTTTCAAACGAAAACGGCACAATTTTTTCGTCGCCATGTTGCACCGACATTTTCTTAAAATCCACACTGCGCTTATGAATTCTCGCAGGCGTACCGGTCTTAAATCTCTGCAACGCAAACCCCAGTTTGCGCAAGCTCTCACTCAGCCCCGTCGCGTTCTTCAGCCCGCCCGGCCCCGTATGTGTAACCGTTTCCCCATACAGACACCTCGCATTCAGGTATGTCCCCGTGCAGACTATGGCGGCGTCGCATTCTAAGATTTCTCCAGAGTTTGTTTTTACTGCGGTTATTTTGTTGAGATTAAGGTTAAGTTCTCGGGGCGCTGCCCCGAACCCCGCAAGGGGAGCCAAGCCCCCCTTGACCCCCTGGTCATGGGAGGGCGTTGGGCTTTTGCTTGTTAGTATTTCTGTTACTTCGCTTTCTATTAGGGAGATGTTGGGTTCGTTTTCTAAAACGCGCTTCATGTAGGCCATGTAGTTTTTTTTGTCGGCTTGCGCTCTTAGCGAATAAACGGCCGGGCCTTTTGTTGTGTTTAACATTTTGCTTTGGATGAAAGTTGCGTCGATTGCCTTGCCCATTTGTCCGCCCAGGGCGTCTACTTCGCGCACCAGGTGTCCTTTCGCACTGCCGCCTATGCAGGGATTGCATGGTAAGTTTGCTATGGAGTCCAGGTTTAGCGCGAACATCGTTACCTTCGCGCCTCGTCTTGCCGCGGCAAGAGCGGCTTCACACCCTGCGTGGCCGCCGCCGATTACAATAATTTTCTTCATAAAGCCCTTACATTATTGCTTCGAAACGTATGCGCATTTCGGGCGTTTTTTTGATTTCTGCATAATAATTCATCGCCCAGTCGTCACCCTGCGACATGTCGTTTACGCCTTCGGGTGGCGGCGCGAAAATGCGTAAATCGCATTCCTTCGGCGCGGTTGTATTGAAGAATGCGGGCATTAGGTCGATTGTTTTCGCGCCCGGGCTTTTGTAAAACCATCGCCCGTTTATCTCAAGCATCAGGTTTAGATCTGCGTCATCGTCCGCGAAAGTGACTTCGCAGAAAACGGGGGCTTTTTCAAATTTAAGAGGAACGGAAACGCCGTCTGCATCCTCGCTTCCGCCCCAGCGCAGTTTTGCAGGGAAGGCTGTGTCCGCGCCGGTTGTGAACACGGGAAGATATGGCGGCCGGTTCATGATTTCTTTATACGTTTCCATAACGGGTTGTGCATAGCCGGCGTCGGAGTTTGACGGATCTTCGATTTCAAGACCGAGCCGTCCTCTGTCGCGGAATTGATAAAGCGTTACGCCCTTTATAAATGGAGCTTCGACGGGTAGGCGGCGATAAAAGTCATCCAGCTGTTCGGCCTGTTCGTAGGGGCCGGTAACGTCGCCGTCGGCGTTAAATTCATTGATTACAAAGGGGCGTTGCTTGCCGTCACCGCGCTCCATAAACCGCTCAAACTCGAATTTCAGCCCCTCAAAAACGCTGTCGTTTGTGACGCGTTTATGGGAATTGCCGCCTTTTTCCGCAATATCAAACGGCCAGCCCCAGTGAAGTGCGAGATACAAATCTGCCGACCACATATCGGTAACGGCAATTGCTTCGGCAAATTCGTCTTCGTAAACAAGCTTGCCGCTCTCATGAACACTGCCGTCGCCGACACATAAAATCGTGCGAACATTCGGCGCGTGTTCTTTTAAAATTTTGTGAAAGCGCACATAAAAATCCGCGACTTCTTGGTATGAGTACCGTTTGTTAAATGCGAACCATTTGCCCATTGCCTCATGGTTTATGCGAAGCATAAGCCGTCCGAACGGGCGCAGATCCTCTGCGATTTTGATAAGCTGCGCGTCGGAAACGGCGCAGTCCAGGGTTAGGGTCAAAATGACGTCCTGCCCGTGGCGTCGCACGTCGCGAATGGATTTAAACGGTTCGCCGTTTGTGTCGCCCTCAAGCCCGCCTTGGTATGGGAAATAATCGTCGTAGGCGTAAACCCACGCGTTGTTTATTTCCTTGCTCGACTCGGGAATGGGCAGTTCCGATGCGCGTGCCGGCCATCCCTCGTCGAGTGGGTAATAGCAATACATTAAATTAATTGCGCGATGCGGGCGCCCCAGCGTATGCAAAATGTAGTCCTGATTAACGTATTCGCCGCGCTCACTGCCGTCTCCCAGGTCGAGCGCGATTTGCGCCGGTCCCATATGAACAGATTTCGCCATTCGCTGAGCGCACAAATCGTCATTATAAATTGGTCGCCCGCGTTCCTCTTGTTGATTTTTCACACTCTACACCTCCACTAAAATTGGGAAAATCATAGGATTTCGTTTCGTGCTTTGCCATATATACTCACGCAAATCGTCTTTTACGCGATTGCGAATGTACTGTCTGTCGGATGTATGTTTTTCTTCCAAATCGTTCAGTGTGTCGGCGACTACGGTTTTTGCGTGGGTAATCAAATCGTCGGCCTCGCGCACAAAAACAAATCCGCGTGAAATAATTTCCGGGCCGGAAATCACTTGACAATAACCGTCGGCCATAGAAATTCCGGCGGCAACAATAATCAAGCCGTCTTCGGAAAGATGCTTGCGATCGCGAAGCACAATGTTTCCGACATCGCCAACGCCAAGCCCGTCCACAAGAAGTTGCCCCGACGGAACCGTGCCGTTCATTTTCGCGTCGTTCGAAGTGATTTCCAAAACCTCGCCGATGTCCGCGATAAAAATATTTTCCTTGGGCATACCCATTGAAACAGCCAAATCCCTGTGGTGCTTGAGGTGGCGGAATTCGCCGTGTACGGGCATGAAATATTGCGGGCGCAAAAGCGCGTGAATCAGCTTCAGCTCCTCTTGCTTTGCGTGACCGGAAACATGGACATCCATTAAGCCTTCGTAAATTACGTCGGCACCTTGCTCCATAAGGTCGTTTATGACACGTGAAACAAGTCTTTCATTGCCGGGAATCGGCGACGCCGAAATGATAACTTTGTCGCTTGGCGAAATCGTAATTTGTCTGTGGTCGCTGGCGGCCATACGAGAAAGTGCGGCCATTGGCTCGCCTTGACTGCCCGTTGTGATAATAACGAGCTGGTTTGGGGTGTAATTTCTAAGCT
>WRHA01000206.1 GCA_009783395.1 Defluviitaleaceae bacterium | reverse complement strand
TGCGCATTCGGATTCTTCCTATTCTTCCTGCGCCGCTGTGTACAAAGCTACCCTCCTTGGGCGTAACCGAGCCGGTCAAGATAAACAGCCCTTTTTCTTTTGTCCTGTCCGAAGCGAAGCGAACGGCATCCCAAATCCCGGGGACTTCCTGCCATTCATCAACCAAGAGCGGCTTTTCGCCTGTTAAAATTGCAGAAGGATTAAGCCTTGCAGATTCGCGGTTAGCGTAATTGTTTTCGGGGTCTAAGATATACACGGCACTGTTTACATGGTTCAATGCTGTCCACGTTTTACCGCACCATTTCGGTCCTTCTATGGAAAGTGCCCCAAATAAACCCATATACCGTGCAACTTTGCTGTCTATCAATCTTGGCTCATAGCCTTTTTGCGTAAGTGCCATATTCGCCACTCCTAACTTAACCTACTTAACCGATTTCACATTATCAGCATAACCATTTACGCAAAAATTATATCACAAAAATCACAGTGGGGCATTACTCGGTTTTCACGACTGAGGCTTTGTGTTATACTTTTCTACATGTACCCTAAAGGAGTGGAGTCCCCATGCAATCATACACGTTAATCATCACCGAGGTAGACGACATAGATCTCGCACTGGAGGAATTAAACGCACAAACGGCAAACATAAAGCTGTGTAAAAATACTATCGGTATCGCAAGCGTAAATCTCGAATTTTTGGAAAGTGGCGTGTATGCCGCCGTTGTGGACGCACTGGATTTTCCTGTGATGGGCATAAGTGCCCATTCCCAGAGTGCCAATGGGGTAACGGGTACTTTTCTTATGACAATTATGGTGCTAACGGCAAACGACTGCACCTTTGCCCACGGTTACAGCGACCCTATCCCCCAAGAGGGCGATATATCGCACGTTACGCAAAAATGCTACAGCGAAATACGCACAAGGCTTGACGGCAAGGCGGCACTGGCTCTGCTGTATTCGCCTTATCTTGTGTACCCCTGCCCGTCGTCCCATTTAAGCGCGATTGCGGATATTGATGCGGAGGTGTTCATATATGGATCCTTCGCCTCTGCAGATGCGGCGAATTTTTCCACCGGTACCCGCACAGTTTACGGTACAACGGTGCTGTCCGACAGGCTGGTGCTGGTGCTGATTGCGGGCAATATAGCACCGCAGTTTTATATCGGCTCTGTGGCGCATATGCCCCCGCTTATCGAAAACATAGGGACAGTCACCGCCGCCCATGATAACATTGTGACAGAAATCGATAATACTAATGTGAGTACGATTATCAGCAAAATCGGCTTCGACGAAGGCGACGTAGACAATATGGGGTTGCTTTCGTCCGTGTTTATTGTTAACGAACGGGACGAGAGCGGCAATATTGTTCCTGTAGCGGCACGCGGACTAATTAACCAAGGCAACGGCTATGCAACCTTTAGTGATAAAGTGCCTGTTGGGGCAATCTTATCTGTGGGCGTCACAACCAAGGACGTTATTGTCGCAACCGCTATTGATACGGTGTCAAAAATCCCCCATGGTAAAACGGCGTTAATGTATTCCTGCCTGAGCCGTGAGCTTGCACTGTTAGACGAACCCAGATTGGAGTACGATACCATTGCGAAACTGCTTGTGGGTAATGTTAATTATGTAGTCGTATCATCGGGGGCGGAAATATGCCCCACCGCATCAACCGCAGAAAGTAATAACGCGCATGACCAAACACTTATCGCGTGCGTATTCTGATGGATGGTGACTACATGCAAAGTGAAATAGATCGACTAAAGCAAGAACTTAAAGACGAGCGCAGGGAAAAAAACCGCCTGCGCCGTGATCTGATGGAGCGAGAGAATGTAATTCTGGCGTACAAAAATAACGTGGCGTTCCAAGAAATTTTATACAACAAGATAAACAAAGAACTGCAAGCGGCAATTAAGGAAGCGGAATCGGCAAACAGCGCGAAATCACGATTCCTTGCCTCTGTGTCACACGAGATACGCACGCCTATGAACGCAATAATCGGCATATCGGAAATCGAACTGAGCCGCAATATATGCAAATGCATACATGCTTTTCGCCAAATACACTTATCGGGGCGCGTACTCATGGATATTATCAACGACTTGCTGGACCTGTCTAAAATTGAGACGGGTCATTTTGCTATTGTATCCGCCCCATACAGCACCGCCCGCCTGATAAATGATGCGGCCAGGATTAACGTGGTGCGTACAGGCAGTAAGCCCATACGGTTTTCTCTCGATGTTACCGAGGATATGCCTGTCATGCTTAATGGAGACGCGTTGCGGGTACAGCAAATAGTCAATAATCTGCTTTCCAACGCAGTAAAGTACACCGATGAGGGGCAGGTTTCCCTAACCATAAGCTGGAAAAACGGCCAACTCACCATTATTGTTCGCGACACGGGTAAAGGAATGACGGCAGAGCAAGTAGCGCAAATGTTTGAACTGTACACGCGATTTAACGCAGAGGCCAACCGCAACATAGAAGGTACGGGCCTGGGCATGAACATAACAAAAAATATTGTTGATATGATGGCGGGCGAAATTTCGGTAGAAAGCGAACCCAATGTTGGGACAACGGTAACGGTATTATTGCCGCAACCGCAAGCAGGCAGCGACGTTCTGGGCGACACAGCAGACGACCTGGTACAAATGCGCTACGAAGACAACGACAGCAACGCGAATCAACCGGCGATATATGTTCAGGGGCATGTACTTGTGGTTGATGATGTTGATATAAACCTGTATGTGGCACAGGAGCTGCTGTTGCAATACGGCATTACCGTAGATTTGGCCGAAAGCGGGGCCGAGGCAATCGCTATGGCCAACGAACGCACCTACGATATTATTTTTATGGATCACATGATGCCCCAAATGGACGGCGTTGAAGCAACCACCCATCTTAGAAGTGCAGGCTATACAAAGCCCATAGTCGCGCTTACAGCAAACACGCTTATCGGGCAAGACGAAACATTTCCAAACGGTGTTTTTAACGATTTTATTGCAAAGCCCATCGACAGGCGGTTGCTGGACGCGATTGTTACCAAATATATTGTGCTTGACACGTAAAGCTCTCTTCGCTAACATAGATACACGTTGAATGTATGAAAATCAAAAATCGGCAATAGAGCTGAAAGAGGGTAAGTATCCAAATGCCGCGAAACAAATATCCCGAAGAAACCGAAAAAAAAATCCTTGATGCATCGCTCAAATTGTTTTTGGAAAAAGGCTACGACGAAACGACCGTTCTGGACATAGTGGCAAACTTAAACGGCCTTACGCGAGGCGCGTTTTATCATCACTTTAAGTCGAAGGAGGCGGTTTTGGATGCTTTGTTTACGCACCTCGGTAAAAATTTGCCGATTGAGGCCGCGATGTCGGCAAACGTTGCAAACGGGCTCGAGCGGCTCAAGTTGCTGTTTACATTAAGCCTGCAAAGTAATATTGCAAGCAACGAGGTTACTGCGTTTATGACGATGATAATGTCACTTTTGGCCGAGCCGCGTTTTTCATACAAGCGGCACGACGAGATTTTGAGTACTGCAAAAGTCATTGAGCCGATTATCGCGGAAGGAATGGCAGACGGCTCGATACGCAAAGGCAGTGCGAAGGCGTATGCCGAAATCGTACTGATTATGACAAACTACTGGATGATGCCAAAGCAGTTTCCGGGAACAGACGAGGACATTTTGGCGCGGAGCGAGCTTATGATCGAAATTCTCGACGCTATCGGTATGCCCGTAATCAACAATGAAATCACGAACGCATTTCATGACAACATAGAAGCTTTGGATTTGTAAAATTGAAAAACAACCATGTAGGAGTGATTGAAATGACCGAAACAACTAATCAAGGCGGCAAGGGCAGAACGCAAAGCAAGGAGCGCGCGTGCATGAACAAAACGCGAATTAACCGCCGAGGTAATTCATTGTAATTTATAGCACAGGCAAAGCCTGTGAGAGCGTGAGTACCGCTTGCCGCTCCGACATTGGAAGCTATCGCGGTATTAAAAATTCGGAAAGAAATTTATCCCTCGGCAAGTGCGTTGCGCTTTGCTTCGAGGGTTATTTTATTTTCGAGGAGGATTGATTACTTGACACATGAGACCTACTCCGCTAATATAGATACACGGTGAATGTATGAAAAGGAGGAAGGCATGGAAAACATTATTTCGGTCAAAGGTCTCAAAAAATCTTTTAAGAAAAACCACGTTTTAAAGGGCGTGAGTTTCGACGTGCGAAAGGGAAAGATCTTTGCGCTTTTGGGATCAAACGGCGCGGGGAAGACAACATGTGTGCGAATTCTTGCGACACTTTCCAGGGCGGACGGCGGCACGGTAACAATCTGCGGGCATGACATCGCCCGCGACGCGAAAAAGGTACGCGAAAACATCAGCCTCACGGGGCAGTATGCCGCCGTGGACGAAGCACTTACGGGTCGCGAAAATTTACAGCTTATCGC
>WRHA01000205.1 GCA_009783395.1 Defluviitaleaceae bacterium | reverse complement strand
AAAATTTTTGAGAAATTTTGAAAATCTTGTTACCAAACCCACTTTTTTTTCGTATTAATATGCGGAAAGACAATCCGGCGAAATGACTCGTTTCGTTTTTTAAGGGGGTGGTGCTTATGATTGTGGTGTAAGCAGGGTGATGCTTATGATTGTGCTTTAAGAGGCGCAATACAGTTATCGCCCTCATTTCCGTACAAAAAATCTTATTAACAAACTAACAAAAAATTAAAAAAAGGAGTTTTAAAATCATGAAGAAGTCTTTATTTAGAGTTCTGTCAATGACCCTTGCATTTATTTTTGTACTTGCTTTGCCTGTTCATGCTTCTGATGTAGCATCTACGCAAACGCGGATTGCTGTAAACACAGGCGCATCCGATGTTCTTGACATTAACTCATTTCCTCAAGTGAGAGGCGATGGGTATGTTAAAATCGAGCTTCCTGTTGAGGCATTTTCTCAGGTTGCAAGCCCACGTTTGCAATCCCCGCTCTTTGCAAATGTAGGGACACTGAGTGCCTTTATCCAACGCGGTGCGCGTAGCGGGCGCTCACAACAACTTTGGATTGATGCGCAAATTGATTCGATACCAACGTGGGCTCGCATTTCAAACGTTACAGTATCCTATCAAGTCGGAACAGACCCGTGGTCCGGTGTTTCTCGCCATACTGTTGTAGTAAACAGAACATTCAATGGTCAGTGGCAAACGCCTGTGCATTTTTCCCCGAACTACCCTCAAAGTGCGCCTTCCCAAAGCATAAGCAGAGATTCATTCAACAATGTCGACCCCTGGGGCGTATGGTCAATAGAGTTTTATGCGGTTAGGGATATATTTAACCCTGCGACGGATAATGGCGTAACGGCCTCTCTTAGGTCGCTCAGCCTGCGAATTGATTACAGGTAGGAGGATGGTACATTATGAACATACCTAATTGGGGAATCCACAATGTTCCAACGACTGTGTTGGAACGCTGGAGACCAAAGTTGGAAAAACTTGCTGCAAAAGGCATTCCGCCGGAAAGTCCCCCTGTTTGGAGTTGCCCCCAAAACGGCTTGACTGACGAGCAGCTTTTGTTAAGAGAAATGAGACGAGAATTTGAACGCCATCAGCCGTTGCCCTCACATGACCATCACGGCAACAAAATCGACTGGGCAAACAACCCTATTCGTATCTTGCGCTTTACATCGGGCGCGGGCAACGAATTACCCGTGCCTCCGTCAACTCCGGCACATATCAACCAAACGAATCTTCAACAAAACCTGTTGAGTTCGCATTCGGAAAAAATGGTTATGTTAAAGAGTTGGTTAAGACAGGCAGAAATATTGAATAACACATTTAGCTCTGCTTCTTAATCGGCAAGCACGGTTTGCGCAAATAAACGCAAACGATAACGCTCGAAGCACGCAGATAAGGCGTTTCCCGTCTGCGTGTTTCGGAGTGTTAGAAAATTAAGGAGGGCAGAGCGAGTTCGTTGCCGTATGGCACCGGGCTATGAATTTCGACGCAGATACAATTTTATAAAAACTTAAAAACTAAAAAAAGTACGGAAGGATTTGATTTTCATGAAAAAACACTTGCTAAGGTACTTGCATTAACACTTGTACTTGTCTTTGCTTTTTCTCCCTCGGCTTTGTCTCCGGTTTCAGCAATGGCATCTTCTGAACTTGATGGCGTGTACTACCAAGAAACATCTTTTGCGGATTACGTCATCCCCTATGTCGAGGATTTCGCGGAAGAATCTTTTTTACCAATCCGCGCTTCGTTAACCTCTGCAATTGATGATTCCCCCTTCGTTGCCTACTTCAACAGTGAAACGGGTAGAGTTTCAATGTACGCTGCAAATGGGGATTCAATGGGGTATCGCTATGTCGAGGGTGAAGGCGCATTTTGGGAACTGGTTTCCATAAATGCAGAAGCTACAAGTGTTCCTCTCATGCAACGCATGGGACAACAACGAGTCAATAGCAACATTTCTTATGCGACGGGAATTAGGAATCCTGAATTTGGCTACTATGCTCCAATAATGCCCCTTTTTGACACAGGGTCGAGATTTACAAATGTGCCTTTTGCAAATGACCCTACTCCTGCAACAGGACGAAGTGTTTTTGTGGGTGGTGGATTCTTCAACACGAACCGGGCGCAGACTACAATTGAGTTGTGGACGTTTAATTTCCCCGGCGGCATGAGTACGATCGATGTATTTTTTACAAACGCTATTGGGGACGATACCGCACTCGGATTTGACTTTTTGCCCTGGAGCGACATTCGGTACAACATACGATTCCCCGGCGAACCTTATGGCGCGAGAGTAAGTTCTATCGACGGCGCATTTAATAACGTAGAGCTGCGGTTCTTTGCTCATAATGGTAGCGGAGTGCCATCAACTGTAAACATAAGTTTTAACGTCAACGGCGCCCCTAGCGGCATTAGCCCTATGCAAATGACACCGGGACAGCCTTTTGGTACTTTGCCGACACCAACAAGACCAAATCATGAGTTTGTTGGTTGGTTTACAGCTTTAACAGGCGGAACACAAGTAACTTCGACCTCAATTGTACCATCTGTCAACACAACCCTGTTTGCCGGATGGACAGTAACGTCTGTTAACTTTGAAACCCGTAACGGCTGGAGCTGGACGGCAGATTCCGGTCTGTGTGTAAGAAGAGATCGGCCATTCATCACTCCCACCTTTGCTTCCAATTCCACAGGCATTGTTGAAGCTCAGTATGTTTTTATAGGGGGAGCAACGCCGACAGGAGGCATCCCGACTCCTTTTACTGTTCTTCTCCAACGTCAAAACGCTAACGGAACTTGGAGCAATGTCAGAACGTTAGTGAGGCCAACATCAGAAGCCAGAGCAGGGTTGTTTCGCAGAACAACTTTTGCGGCCTATGTCGGACCGAATGAAGTTGTGAGGCTTCATATTTCAACACATGTAGATGGTACCCACATTACTTTCCGGCACGGTATCTTACGACATGCCACCACGGCAACCGACAACGCTATATCAGAGTGGAGTCATTCTCCGGATTCACAATATTTTTGGAATACATGGGACTATTTGTGGTAGCATTTGTTAAAAAACCTATAATATAGAATAGAGAGGGGACTTTAAATGTCCATTTCAGGAATTTCCCAAGCGGGAGTAAATTGTAGCTATGCTGTTAATACAAAGGGTAAAGCAAACGATTCCACCGTAACAGCCGAGTATATATTAGAACGTTTGCGTGAATTGGGTGTACTGGAAACATTTGTAGCACCTGACCATTGGGCAAAAATGCCCTGGAATGAGTTACAGCATTCGGAAGAATACATTGAAGCTACTCGAGATCGTTTTACTAATTATACGAGGTGCGAAAACGGACATATGCGAAAGGGGACAATGTTTTTTCTTACAATGGGACCGTTTATGATGGAGCGGATGCTAAATGACCCGGATTTCAGGGAACAGCAATTTAGTATCATCAGACATAACATTTCCGTTTTAAGTGACCCGCGTGTTATTGAGGCCACCGGTGGCGAAGACATAATAAGAGCGACGTTTCTCACGATGATTCGCGGGGACAATGGTATGCTGAAATTTTCAATTTCCGATTTCGTTGATGTTGATTATGACGCAACAAAGTATGGAATTGAAACATTCGAATTGCCAAAACCTCAAGATGCGCAATCTGACTTAAGCATTGGTTTAAGCGAAGCTCTCATAAAAAAGTTTTCAATTCAATTTGCTGCCTCAGGAGCTTTCTTTGCTAAGCAGAGCGAAGAATATCTGCTTGAGTACATTGAAAAAATCCGCCAACATATGACTTCGCAACCGCAACGTCTTGCTACCGGTGAGACATCAGCCCACAGCGGAATAACGGTGGCACAGATACGAAGCCAAGATAATCCCAATGGCTCATCTGATGAACTTGGCACACAAGAGAGCGAAAACGAACGACAGTCGGCTTCCGCAGATATTATTTTACGCGATACTTTATGGCAAATTGCAAGTGCCTTTTCCGCGGCGAATGAGGGGCTTAGCAATGCTTCAAATGAGCAGAAATTAGGGCTTGCATTTCAACACATGCTGACAAATACCACGGAGATATATGCTCGGCTTGCCAGAATAACATTAGGCAATGAAGATGCCGCCGATTTATCAACGGAAGCAATCCAGCAAATACACAAAGACGCTCAACATCAAATTGACCTGTTTGGAGAGGCTTTTTTGTCCAAGTTTAAGCAGTACGGCTTAGATGACGGCTTCAATATTGCTTGGTCGATACTGAGCGGCACAGTGAAAGCGGTTGCAGCCTAGATATACGAATTGATTTTTGGATGCAGAATCACGCTCCAATGCTATAAAAATGGAGATGAGCGAGAATAATTCGGCCGTACATCATCCAAGGACACAAGCGGAGATAAATGAGACGAACCAAGTACTCATGGAGGGTCAT
>WRHA01000204.1 GCA_009783395.1 Defluviitaleaceae bacterium | reverse complement strand
GGGTCAGGCTCGCCAGTGCAGTGCGTGCCAGAGTGTTTGCGCGGGTGCGAAGCACGGTGTTGATGTAATACGGGCCGATGCCCAGGTCGGAATGCAGGATAAGCGGGAGACGCTCGTCCTCGGTGTTGAAGCGTTTGGCAAGAAATGCGCAAATTACAACGGGAAACTCTAGGCCTTTTGATTTGTGGATAGACATCAGGCGCACGGAGTCGTTGATTTGCTCGGTTTCGGTGGCGGCAGACAGTCCGCCCGCTTCGATTAGCCGCTCGATGTAGCGCACGAAGTGAAACAGTCCGCGTAAACTCGTTGCTTCAAATTCGATTGCGCGCTCGAGAAGCAGTCGCAAATTCGCCTGTCGCACCGCGCCGCCCGGCATGTTTGCGACATGCGCGGGATAACGGGTTGTGTCGAAAATCATGCCGATTAAACGGCTGACAGGCATATAAATCGCCGCATCGCGAAAAATATTTAAGTCGCGCAAAAAACTTTTCGCCTTGCCGCTTCCGCAAACCTTGTCATAAAAATCGCGTCCCTCGCAACGGCTTATCTCCAAAAGTTCGTCGGCATCCAGCGCGTAAACCGGGCTTGTAAGCACGGTAATTAAATCGATATCCTGACGCGGATTGTCGACGACGCGCAAAAACGCAAGCACGGTTTTGACTTCCTGTTGCTCAAAAAATCCCTCGTTCATATCAGCAACAGCGTCGATACCGTGGTTTTTCAGCTCCTCCACCACTTCGCCGGCAATCCGCGAAAAACTGCGCGTCAAAATCGCAATATCGCCCTGCCTGTATCCCTGCGCCAAAACCTCGCGGATACACCCCGCAATTACACGGGTTTCAGCAACAACCGCACCAACCGCCTCACCGTCGTCGTCGTCCCCCCCGTCATCCTCCAAAATTTCAATCTGCATTTTCAAATTTTCGAATTTTTCGCCCTCGGGATAACTCTCCCGACCGGGGTAAAGCGCGGCTTTTTCGTCATAATCCACACCACCAAATCCACGCCGCATCAACCGCGAAAAAATAAAATTCACCGCGCCAATAACCTCCGGGCGCGAACGAAAATTATGAGAAAGATCAATCCGCCCCCCCGAGTCTCCATCAACTCCCCCAAGCGCCTCATAAGTCTTGCCAAAAATAGATGGGTCGGCGCGGCGGAAACGGTAGATGCTTTGTTTTATGTCGCCAACCATAAAGCGGCGCGACGCGACGGCGGAAAGAATCAAATTCTGCAATTCGTTAGAATCCTGATACTCGTCGATGAGAACCTCGAAGTACGTTTTATCCGGCGGAACGGGCGTCATATCCTCCGGACTGTTGGGATAAAGAATCCGAATCGCAAAATGCTCAAGGTCGGAGAAATCGACAATATTTCGCGCACGTTTTTCCGCCGCATACGCATCAGCAAACCGCACAGCAAGCCGCATAAGCGCGCCAACACGCGGTGCAAGCGCACGCAAATCCGCAATCATTTTCTCCGGCGACGCAAGAAACACACGAGCCACAATCTTATTAACCCTCTCCTTAACCGCCTTAGTCCGTATCCGCAACACCCGCTCCTTTAACTCAGCATCAACACCATCCTTAGCAGTAATCCGCGGCAAAGCCCCCCAACTAATCCGCGAAAACACCCCATAAATCTCCCCAAAATCCAACCCCTCACCCGAATCTTTTCCAATCCCCAATGAAGGGGTCAAGGGGACTATGTCCCCTTGCGGGGGCATTGGGGGCAGCGCCCCCAAGGTCCTACCCAAGATCTCCAACATCTCAATCTCATCCCGCAACTTATCCGCATACCGAAAAGGCCCGCCCGGCAAATCACAAATATCAACAGCACGCCGCAACGCCGCAATCGCATCGTCAAGCGCGGCGGCAAGTTCGACGCAAACAATTCGCGCCCATGGTGTCGCGCCAAGATCGTCTATGTTTTCGAAAGCGGCAGTGGCGCGGCGTGCGGCTAGGGCGGGGAAAGGGTCGCTGTCGAGGAAGTTGTAAATCTTGATGATGAGCGACTCGAGGCGATCGTCGGAGGTTTTTCCGCCGTAAACATCGGCAAGATCGATAAAATCGGCGTTTCCCTCGAGGTATTCTGCCTCGAAAATTTCATCGATTACAATCGACCTAACCAAAGAAAGCTCGGCATCGTCACCCACGCGAAACGTAGGGTCGATGTCGAGCTTTTGAAAATTTTCGCGCACAAGCTTGGCACAAAACGAATCGATTGTGGAGATGTCTGCTATGGGCAAAAGCGCGGCATGGTGAGAAAGCTGAGGATTTTCATGCAACCGTTTTTCAATGCGTTCACGCATTTCCGCCGCCGCCGCCTTTGTAAATGTAACGACAAGCAAATCCGAAAGCGGCACATTTTCGGAAACGTGTCGCACAATGCGCTCGGTTAAAACAGCGGTTTTTCCCGACCCGGCGGCGGCGGAAACAAGGATTTTCGGCGCATCAGAAGTAATGACCTCCCTCTGCGCAGGTGTGAAATTATCCATCTTACCAACTCCCCCCAAAAAATCTTTGCACAGTATGCACGATTTTTAAAGAAATCGCAAAGCACGCAACCGGTTGATATATCCGAGTGTCTGTGCTACGCTGGGCTTCATACATAAATGCTGTAGCCACCCGGGTTATGGCATTCTTAATAAACAGCACATGTCGGTTTGTTTTTAGGGGAGGCTGCAATGATATTCGGCGACAGAAACTTACATGAGATGCTTAACCTTGGGGAGGAATGCTTGTTATTGTGGGGTGCAGACGGCATGATAGTTGATATAAGCCTCTCAACCCTGGAGTTTTTCGGCGCGCCTTCAAAGGAGCTGTTTCATAAGAAAAATGACGTGTTCTATCCGCCGTTTCAGCCGGACGGCAAGCCGTCCAAATCCACCATGATCGAGCGGGTCGGGCTTGCGTTTGAGAAAGAAGGGAAAGAAGATACGGAATTTGAATGGCTGTACAAAAACTGGCAAGGCATGTATTTGGACTGCCTGGTCGAAATGTGTCCCTCAGAGTACATGGGTCAAAAAATTGTTTGTGCCCGAATAACGAAACGAGACCAACCGGTTGAAACAATCGCTCGCTCGTCCACACTCACACATGACCGAATGCACGTTATGCTGGATGCCGTGCCAATCGGCGTCTGGCTTTATACCGACCGTGGCGTGGCGATAGACTGCAACCGGCACGCAGTTGATTTGTTTGAGATGCGATCAAAGGGCGAGTTAAATCGCTCGTCGGTAGAAAGTTGCACTCCCGCGTTTCAAAAAAACGGAGAACCCACAATGGAGTATTTCCAAAAAATATTTTTGCAGGCGGCCCGGGACGGCATTTGGAAGGGTTCTTTTGCCATTAAAACGAAAACCGACAGGGAGCTTGATTGCGAGCTTACGCTGGTGCGGGTTGAGTACGGCGGTGAAATCGCCATTATGGCGGCCCTGCGTGAAACGCATGAGGACTTCACGCATGTTAAGGAAATGAAAGTAGAACAAATCGCCAAACAAAGACTGCACGCCATGCTGGAGTCTTCGCCGCTTTGTACATTTATTATGGATGAATCATATAAAGTTGTTGACTGCAACCAAATGGCGGTTTCTCTTTTCGAGTTTAGAAATAAACATCATTTCATGGAATCTGTTTTTGAAATCGCACCGAAGTTTGAAAACGAGGATCTATATTCCGGCGGGCCGATGGTGCTTAATAAAATACAGCAAGCCTTTAAAATGGGCTACGCCCAATTTGAATGGACAGCCAGAACATTGACCCAAAAACCGGTGCATGTGGAATTCACGGTGGTTCGCGTTAAGCTGGAAAATAAGAACTATGCAATCGTTTATATTCGAGACATGCGCGACCATTACAAATTGAAAGAGATGATGGATGACGAACAGCAAAGGATTCAAGCCATGCTGGACTCCTCACCGATTATTTGCATCTTGCACGATTCGGACGGCACCATTTTGGATGTAAATCAAGCAGTATTAGACAAGCTCGGCCTGGATAGCAAGCAGGCGTATAAAGACAGATTGTACGATCTTGCCCCCGAGTTTCAACCCGACGGCACTCCATCGCGAGAAAAAGTGTTGCAAACGCTAAAATTGGCTTTCGAAGACGGACAAACAAGCACATATTGGGAGTATATGCTCGAAAATGGAACGCGTATTCCCTGCGATGTACACGTTAAGCGCGTACACTTGAAAGGCAAAGATGTCGCCATTATGTATGCGCGTGATTTGAGAAAGCAAAATGAGATGCTCTCGGCGTTGGGGCATCGAGAAATACTTTTGCATACCGTAAACCGAGCGGCGTCCGCATTGCTTGCGATAGAGGATGTTGACAGTTGCGAGGATGCACTTCGTCAATGCATCGAAATGTTCGGGCTGTGTTTAAATGCGGATCGGGTACAGTTGTGGC
>WRHA01000203.1 GCA_009783395.1 Defluviitaleaceae bacterium | reverse complement strand
AAGTGAGCGAGGAAGCGTAGGCGGGATTTACTCCCGTCGGAGCGGCGGGGTTTGGGGCAGTGTCCCATTATAATGAAGTGGGGGGATGAGCGTGGATTTTAACATTCACGTATTTGGCGGAATCAGCATAACCGACTCCATCCAGTTTTTAATCACGGATACGACTGTAAGCACATGGATAGTCATGGGCATCATTTTGGTGTTTGCAGTTATCGTACGTGTGAAAATAAGCAAGGTCGACCCGCTTGCAAAGCCGACCGGTCTGCAGAATTTAGTCGAAACATGTGTTGACGGTTGGGAAAAATTTTATGGCGCAAACACAAATCCTACGGTGATGTATCTCGCGCCGTGGTTTTTTACGCTTTTCATTTTTTTGTTTTTATCGAACGCACTCGGTGTAACCGGGCTTCGTCCCCCGACCGCCGACTGGGGAATGACTTTTCCCCTCGCACTTTCGACGTTTTTCCTTATACAGTTCGCAGGCATAAGGCATCGCCCCAAGGCGTACTTGAAGAGCATTTTCCTTGAGCCTGTGTTTGTATTTGCGCCGCTTAACGTAATCGGAGAGCTGGCCAGGCCGATTTCGCTTTCTTTCCGTTTATTCGGAAATATTTTCGGCGGATTGGTTCTTGTATCGTTGTTGTACGGGCTGCTTTTAAACCTTCCGTGGTTTATTGCGATGCTTATACCCCTGCCCGTTCCGCTTCACATGGTTTTTGATCTTGCTGTCGGAGCCCTTCAAGCTGTAATTTTCACGATGCTGAGCCTCACATTTGTGGGCTTGGCGGCAGTGGACGGTTAAGGGTTCGGCTGAGATAAATTAAATTTCTAGGAGGAATCACTCATGGAAGGTATGAACTTGGCGTTGGCCGTTGGTTTGTCCAACATTGCAGCCGCAATCGCACTCTTGAACGGTGTTTTAACGACAATCGGTCAAGGTAATGTCGCTGCGCGCGCCGTTGACGCAATTGCGCGCCAACCTGAAGCGAAAGGCTCGATTACAACGACAATGCTTATCGGTTGCGGTCTTGCGGAAACAGGCGGTGTTTACGGTATTGTTATCGCCGCGCTTTTGATTTTCGCAAACGTACCCTTGAACAATTTGTTTGCAGCAGCTGGTTTTTAGGCTAAAAAGTAGGAGATGATTCAGTTGAATCCTCTGTTTTTAATTACAGTAACCCCCGAATATAGGGGAATTCTTAACATTGATTTGCAGAATTTCCTTGATATGGTGCCGAATCTTGTTTTCTTCGTCCTCACGGTTTTGCTTGTTACATATTTACTGTACAAGCCCGTGCGGAAGATCCTTGCCGCCCGCGCAGAACGCGTTGAGGGTGACATTAGCGACGCCGCTTTAAGCAAAGCGAGTGCCGCGGAGCTTAAAGCGATGTACGAGAAAAAGGTACGGGATATCGAAGCCGAGCGCAATGAAATCTTGGACGAAGCGCGTAAATTGGCAAGCGAAAGATCTGCAAAAATGTTAGACGAGGCTAAGACCGATGCCCAGGATGTTAAAAACCGCGCTGCCCGCGATGTCGCAAATGAACTCGAGCAGATTAAAGGTATGGTGCATCAGTCAATCGTTGATATTTCAACCGACATGGCCGCAAAACTGATTGCTGCTACCATTGATGCCAAGGCGCACGAAAAGCTGTTCGACGAAGCAATGGCTGAGCTTGAAGCCACTACGGCATTTAATAAAGAATCCGTGACGGCGTAAAAGGAGGCTTGCAGCCATGGCAGACTTAGGCATTCGTTACGCGACCGCACTCTTCGATATTTCACAGGAAAACGGCCTTATGGATGATTATCTCGATCAGGCACAGCTTGTTCGCGACAATATCGCAAACGACGAGGCGCAACGGGTTTTGACACATCCGCGTATTTCTTCCGAAGAGAAATTTGCATTTTTGCAAAAGGCGTTCGAAAATAATATTCACCAAGACTTGATGGGCTTTATGCGGCTTGTTGTCACGAAAAACCGCACAGCTTTCCTTTTGTCTGCGCTTGATAAGCTTATTGGTATGATTAAAGATCACAAGCGGCAAACGACAGTGCGTGTTGTTTCTGCAGTGCCGCTTACCGACACACAAGCCGAAAGGCTTACGACGATGCTTTCGAAAAAGCTTAACAAGCAGGTAGACATGATGGTTTTGGTTGATTCTTCGGTGATTGCGGGCATAAGTATTCAGGCGGACGGGTATTTTCTCGACCGTACTGTTTCGACTATGTTAAAAGACATGAAAGAGAATTTTGAGCTGTAAAATCAAAGCTGTACAACAACATGTTGAAGGGGAGTAAGAAAATGATACTCAAACCTGATGAAGTTAGTTCAATTATCAAACAGCAAATACAATCTTACTCCGCAAAAATGGACGTTGCCGAAGCGGGAAGTGTAATTCATGTCGGCGACGGAATTGCGCGTGTTTACGGGCTTAACAACGCCATGAGCGGTGAGCTTTTGGAATTTCCCGGTGATCTTTACGGCATCGCGCTTAACCTCGATGAGGACAGCATCGGTGCGGTTCTTCTCGGAGCGGACGATCATGTTAAAGAAGGCGACCCGGTAAAACGCACAGGGCGTATCGCGGAAGTTCCCGTTGGCGACGCGCTTTTGGGCAGGGTTGTTGATCCGACGGGTGCTCCGGTTGACAACAAGGGTCCGGTTCTTTCTAAAAAAACACGCGTTGTTGAGCGTATTGCCCCCGGCGTAATCGAACGCCAGGAGGTAAACGTGCCGCTTCAAACAGGCATTAAGGCAATCGACGCAATGATTCCCATAGGTCGCGGTCAGCGTGAGCTTATAATCGGCGACCGCCAAACGGGAAAAACCGCAATTGCCATCGACACAATTATCAACCAAGCTTTGATAAATAAAAAAGTCGGTAAGCCAAAATCCGGGCAAAAAGATAGTCGGGTTTATTGTGTTTATGTAGCTATCGGGCAAAAAGCCTCGACTGTTGCGCGTGTCGCACGCACACTGGAGGATGCCGGTGCAATGGAGTATACCTGTATCGTTAGTGCGAACGCGTCGGATTCCGCACCTATGCAGTACATCGCGCCATATGCCGGTTGTGCAATCGGCGAGGAGTGGATGGAAGAGGGTCGTGACGTTTTGGTCGTGTACGACGATCTTTCCAAGCACGCTGTTGCATATCGTGCGCTTTCGCTTTTGCTTCGCCGCCCACCCGGTCGCGAGGCATATCCCGGCGACGTTTTCTACTTGCATTCGCGTCTTCTTGAGCGTGCCGCATGTTTATCGAAAGAACGCGGCGGCGGAACGCTTACCGCGCTTCCCGTAATCGAAACGCAGGCAGGTGACATTTCTGCGTACATTCCGACGAACGTTATCTCGATTACCGACGGGCAAATTTTCCTTGAGTCGGAGTCATTCAACAAGGGTATTCGCCCGGCGATTAACCCCGGACTTTCCGTATCGCGTGTTGGTGGCGCGGCACAGATTAAGGCTATGAAAGCCGTGGCCGGGCCGCTTCGTTTGGAGCTTGCTCAGTTCCGTGAGCTTGAATCTTTTTCGCAGTTTGGGTCGGATTTGACGAAAGATACGCTCGACCGTCTTGACCAGGGTCGGCGCATCGTTGAAATTTTGAAACAGCCGCAGAGCGCGCCGCTTCCCGTTGAAAATCAGGTTCTTTTGTTCTACGCGGTTACGAGAAAACATTTCGGTGGCGTTGCCGTTGCAGACATTCAAAAAACTGAAAAAGACTTTTTGAAATTTTTTGAAGAAAAGCATGACGATATTTTGGCGAAAATTCGCACCGAGAAGCAAATCGGCAAAGAGCTTGGCGCGGAAGTTGAAGCCGCCATCGCGAAGTTCAAAGAAACGCTTTAGTTTAGGCGTTTTTTTGGGCGAAGCTTGAGACAGACACTGTAGGAGTGTGACTTTATGCCCTCAATGAAGGCAATTAAGCGCAGACGTTTGACCGTAAAAAATATTTCTCAAATTACACAGGCCATGAACCTTGTTGCGACGTCGAAGTTGCAACGCGCGCGCGCCAACAAAACGGCCGTCGGTCGCCCGGTGCAGGCTACTTTTGATATTGTTTACAACGCGGTAAGCGACGAACGCGCTTTGTCGCATCCTTTTGTTGCAAATCGCGAGGTTAAAAAAACGGCCTACGTTTTAATCACGAGCAATCGTGGGCTTTGCGGTGGGTATAATTCGAATGTTTGCAAGTTACTTAACGCGCACGCGAAGCAAAACGGAAAGGATTTTTTGATTATTCCGGTTGGCACAAAAGGGCGCGATTATTTTAAGCGGCGCGGTGCGGAATTGATTGACACGCCGCCACCGTCGGAAACGCCGAGTTTTGCGGAAGCGAAAGCGGCGGGCGACAGGCTTGTCTCTATGTATGAATCGGGCGAAATCGACGAAGTATA
>WRHA01000202.1 GCA_009783395.1 Defluviitaleaceae bacterium | reverse complement strand
GGGACGAAGAAGGAAATGCGGTGACCGACCCCGAAGAAGGTTACACGCGCCGCTTGCTTCGCGAAGCAAGTGACGAAGCCGGGCTTGCGTTTGCAACAGTAGATGTTTCAGGCGCAATACAGTGCAGCATTACCGATGACGAGTTTATGCGCACGGTTTTGCCGGCACTGGTTGAAACACACGGCAATGACATCGTGTTTGCCGGGCTAAGCAATTGGCGTGCTTTTACTGCATGGGAAAGGAACGGTATAATCTTTTTACCTGTGTATGGGTGGCGGGCTGATCCGACACCCGTACACATGGCTTCGTTTTTTGAAATCCCTCTTTCATCAGCCGATCGAATCATAGATGCCGACATACTGATTGATGAAATCCGCACAATACTCGACCGACGCGATATGCGCGGCCGACTTGCATCATGGCCTGTTTCCATGCATCTTTTATTTCCGCTCGCCGCCGCCGAGTATGGAGTAATGTGGGTGAACGGAAGGGTTCCCGCGGATGAATTATGCCTCGTCACTCTTGAGCAAATTTTCGCACGGCTAATCCTCGAGTTCAGCGGGGAAGAGCTTGGCGTAACCCTTAGCCAAGACGGCAATCGAGTTCTCGTTCTGCCGGATTACTTGGTTTATTAACTTGGCTGACCGGCGCGGGGGAGGACAGGAAATAAAAAAAATCAAAGCCCGGAGGAACTTATGAAAAAGTCAAAAAGCATTAAATTTCTTTTAACATTGGCAATAGTTTTGACATTATTTGCGTCATGCAGAATTGATGAAGAAAGTGCAGGCGACGAAAGCGGTGTCGGCGTCTACGATGACTACGAGATAGAAGCATTTATTGAGAGCTATATGTACGATATTGCGGAAACAGTGCAACTAACACAAGGTGTGTTTCTTTATTACAATATATTGATTGACGCAATAAGAGCGGTTGATGCCGATGCTTCAGATATGCCATTTGAGTCGCGGTTGGCTCTGGAGATTGAGGCACTCAAGGCGGCGTATGCTGATATAAACGAGCATTTTCGGTATATTAACATGATTACACAGCACCTTACTCACGTGGGATACTTCTATGGAGATAAAAAATTCGTGTTACATGCCGATCAGGGAATGGATTTAAGAAACCAGTGGAACAGTGTGTATGAATATTACTTTACGCAGTTAAACACAGTAATGATGGGTCGAACCCTGTACGATTTATTCGACAACGACGTGGCAGTGGGTAGAAATTTTGTATCCGCTGATTTTTACATTAACACTTTAAGTGATACTGTAAAAATTCTGCTCGGGTATGATTACATGGGGGTTTACGACATTGGCGATATTTTATCGCTGAATTTGTATGGCGCAGACGTTAACTTTGAAGTAATTGGTTTTTATAACCAAGGCACAACATTTGCACACCTCAATTTCGGATTTGAAAATATACTTTTTGACCAATCTGTTATTATGCCTATGTTCACCATCAATCAGCCCCCCGAAGAGGACGAAATTTGGGTTCACTGGATACACTATACTCAAATGTTGCACGGCAACATAAGAATAATGGAATCCAACCACGCCGTTATACGTGAAATGAATGAAGAAATCCATGCCTCATATTTAGAACGCCTGAACGAACTTACGAATAGGCACGGATTGTACTTCGACGTGGCTCTTTTGCCGATACCTGTTGTATACTCGTAAAGGCTCGGTATTGTCCCGGACCGCGTGAGGTGGGTGCAAAATACAGAATATGGGTGCAATGGCGCGATGCATATGTAGATACCGCAGTTCAAAGACCATCAAGAGGGCTTGTTCATATTTTCCGCGCCCGTCGAGAATTTCTGCCGCACCGCAAATCGACTCGTAAAGCCCGCCCGCGCATCCTGCGATAACGGCTTGGTCGGCGCGAATTTCGCAATCTTCAACTTTAAACACATTGCTGGGGTGGAACGGCATCGCAATCATCGGCACAACTTCGCTCAAATTTATTTCGATTAAACCGTCGTAATACGCAATTTCGCCGGGCGCAATTTTGGCAAAATCCCCTACCCTACCGTGCAGAGCATAAAACTCCTCAACCTTGCCGTCCGTTTCCCAAATGCTTGAAAGGCATGTCGTTTCCGTTGTCATAACGTCAACACCCATACGAAAATCCATGGATAAATTTGCGACACCGGGCCCGAAAAATTCCAGCACTTTATTTTTCACAAAACCATCCGCAAAAACCTCGCCGATAAGCGCGAGAGCAACGTCCTGCGGTCCGACACCCGGTCGCGGCGTACCTGTAAGCATAACCCCGACAACCTCCGGTCGCGGAATATCATATGTCCGCCCCAAAATTTGTTTTACAAGCTCACCGCCGCCCTCGCCGAATCCCATTGTGCCGAGCGCGCCGTAGCGCGTGTGCGAGTCCGAACCCAGAACCATTTTTCCTCCGGCGGCGATTTCCTCGCGCACGTACTGGTGAATAACCGCGATATGCGGGGGAACAAAAATACCGCCGTATTTTTTCGCGGCAGAAAGACCAAAGGCATGATCGTCAGCATTGGTTGTACCGCCAACCGCACAAAGCGAGTTGTGGCAATTTGTCAAAACATACGGCACAGGAAATTTTTCAAAATCCTTTTCAGCCGCTCGAACGGTTTGGATGACCCCAACATAAGTAATATCATGCGACGCCAACGCGTCAAATTTAATGTGCAGAGGCCCGTCAGAGGCGGGCGTTTTTTGCCCGCACCCAGAAGCGGGCGCAGCGGAAACATCATGCGCCGAAAGAATCCCATAAGCCATAGTACTCTTCAAACCGGACTCCCGAGATCCCCCATCAACTTTTAGAATCTCCCGCCCCCTCTGTACAAACGTTCCGCCTTTGTGCCTTTTAATCATTTTGTGTCTCTCCCTCTTCGGTTATAGTTTCTTCCTCCGCAACCAAAACTTCACATTCTTCGGCGCGGGGGCCGTCGGTTTTTGTGACGGTAATTGTCAAGTTTTCAAACTCGATGTTGTCGCCTTCTTGCGGTACGCGACGCAAAACATCTGCGATCCAGCCGCCAACGGTGTTCGACTCCGACGCCGCTTCAATGTTGAAATATTCAAACATTTTATCAACTTCGGCGGTACCCAAAATTTTATGCCTGTTTTCGCCGAGCGGTAAGAATTCCTCAATAATTTCATCGCTTTCGTCCCATATTTCTCCGACAAGCTCCTCCAAAATATCTTCCATCGTTACAAGGCCCTCAGTACCGCCGTATTCGTCGGCGACGATTGCCATATGGCCTTTCTCTCTTTTAAGCATCGTAAGTACTTCGGTTACGGGCGCACTTGTTACGGTGTAAACAGGCGGCGTCATAATGTCTTCAAGCGTTACAGGATTATCGGAAATTGCAGATGCCATGCATTTTAAAAAGTCGCGCAGGGTAACGATGCCGCGAATTTCATCGATCGACTCGCCAACAATGGGCATTCGAGAGAATCCGTTTTTTAAAAACAGCTCGGCAACCTCGTCGACGCTTGCACCACTGGGAATGCTTGCAATACTTACACGCGGCGTTAAAACATCCCCGACGAAAACCTCGTTAAATTCGATCGCGTTTGTTATAAGCGTGGTTTCGTCTTCATTAATAATTCCATCGGTTTCGGCTTCCTCGACCATGAAAATTAATTCCTGCTCAAGCAAGGTATGTGCTTCTTCCTCGGTGTCCTCTTCGTCGCTTGCGGAAAGCTTCGCGCCGACAGTGTTTTTAAGTTTAAGAATCCCCATATTTGCAAGCCAACAAACCGCCATTAAAAAGCGGACATATGTCACACAAAAAACCGCAACTTTTTCAGGCTTTTCCTTCGCAAAGCTTTTGGGCAAAATATCCGTAAAAATAATAATAAGAGCCGCAATAATAAACGTGGAAAGAATGTATCCGACAAACTCCCATTCCTCGCCGAAAACAGCAAAAATAGCGGCAAACAAAGCAGCCGACAGGGTTGCCGACGCGATGGCCACTAAATTATTACAAATAAGCACGGTTGAAATTACTTCGTCGAATCGGGTTTCGTAAAGTTCGGCAACGAGCCGCGCACGCTTTCCGCGTTTTCCGCCCGCCTCTGCCAAATTATTTATCCGTGCGCGCGAAAGAGACGCGAACGCCATCTCCATTGCACTTAAAAATGCCCCTACGAACATTAATGCGAAAAGCGAGATTACTGCAATTACGATAAAAAGATATAAATCGGGTTCCACAAAAATTTTATCCTTTACGTAAATTTACTATTTACCATATGTATTATAACGGAAAGTTATTCCGTTATCAAATGCGCGCTTTAGAAGCTGTATTCAATAATTTCACGCCGCCCCGACACAGCCTGGCGTTCCCACAGCTTCCCGTCGGCTCCTAACGTACCGCATTGGGTACGCGTCGT
>WRHA01000201.1 GCA_009783395.1 Defluviitaleaceae bacterium | reverse complement strand
CCGCAAAGGTGGATCACGCGAAATTTTTGCAAAATTTCCGGCAACGCCTCACGCACACATGCGTTAATCGCCGCCGCGCCCAAGCTTCCGCCGGTAACAAGCAAAACGGGTCGGGACGCAGGCACAGCTTTCGTGTCGCTTCCCCCCGTCGAGAAGCCCGCAATTTTCAGCCCGGTAAAACGATCGCCGTTCTTGATGGATTCGCGAATCGGCGTTCCCGTTAAAACGGCCTTCGCACGCGCTTTTGAATTCAAAAATCCAAGCGTCTCCGGAAACGATGCGCAAATTTTTTCCGCAAACGGCATAACAATTTTATTTGCAAGCCCGGGGCTAATGTCGGACTCATGAATAATTGCCCGCACGCCACACATTTTTGCCGCCAAAATCACCGGCACAACAACAAAGCCCCCTTTGGAGAAAATCAAATCGGGCTTTATTTTTTTTAAAATTTTTCGCGCTTCGCCAATGCCTTTTACAACACGGAATGCGTCCGTTATGTTCTTCAAATCAAAATATCGCCGCAACTTGCCCGACGAAATGCCGTAAAAATGAACCCCCGCCGCCTCAACCAGCTCGCGCTCAATCCCGTTTTTGCTTCCGATGTAATGGATTTCAAATCCCGCCGCCGCAAGAGACGGCAAAAGAGCCAAATTCGGAACAACGTGACCCGCCGTTCCGCCTCCGGTTAAAATAATTTTTTTCATACAGCCCCCTGCTGAAAGTGTAGTATTTTACGCATTTCCCTGTTATAATTATATCCATTTAAGCCATTTTTGTTAATATGAGGGCTGGCAATGCGAAAATATTTTATGGTTTTTGCAATATTTTTGCTCGTTTTAATTGTTTCTGCGTGCGGATGCGGCGGGGAGGAGATTGTATCTCCGCCCGAGACGAACGGGTTTTATTACGACTATCCGCCGGGTGTTGTCGAATCGTATTCCTACGATCCCGAGCCGCCTGCCGACATCCCCGAGCAAGACGAGCATCAGGTTTCTCTAACAATTAACCCCGACGAGCGAACGGTTTCGGGTCGCTCGCATATCACTTTTACAAACCGCACCGGAAACGCGCTGGAAACGATTGTTCTGCGCGTTTATTTGAATGCTTTTCGCGAAGGCGAACAGCCTGTTTTTCCCGAGCTTGAGTGGCGCGCATTTCCAAACGGGCGTGATTTTGGCGGAATAAATATCGAGGATGCGTATGCCGATTACGAACCGCTGACATTTGAACTCGACGGAACAATTTTAACCTTAACCTTGGACGAGCCGCTCGGCCCCTATGAAACGGTCCGAGTTTTTGTGATTTACAATGCCGATATACCCGAAATTGCGCATCGCACGGGTGCTAACGAATATGTCATGTGGTTCGGCATGTTTTTGCCGACCCTCGCCGTCTATAACGCAGAAGAAGGCTGGAACACCGATGCGCATTATCCCGCAGGCAATCCGTTTTATACCGAGACGGCAAACTATCGTGTTGAAATAACGACACCCTCGCGCTACGTCGTCGTAGGCACCGGCGTGCGCACAGAAGAGTTAATCACCGACACCGACACCAGAATTACGCGGTTTACGGCATATCGTGCGCGGGATTTTGCGTTCGCGCTGTCGCCGTATTTTCTTACCGCGCAAACCACGACCGAAAGCGGCGTTGATATTCACTTCTACTACCACAACGGTGAGCTTGACGCAGACGAAATTCTGCACACGGCGCGGCGTGCCATGGAATATTTCGAAGAGCGAATCGGCGTTTTGCCGTTTGGGCATGTTACCATTGTCGAAACAGAGTTAATGCAGGACAGTGTTTCGTTTTCGCAGGTTGTTTTTGTGGACTCATGGCATCTTTTTCGTGGCGGACAATATTGGGGGCTTGTACACGCGCTGGCCAATCAGTGGCTTGCGAGCGTTGTCGGAACAAATCGCGTTGCCGAGCCGTGGCTTACAAACGGATTGACACGTTTTGTACAAGCCGGTTTTTTCTACCCCGACGAAACCGCGCTTCGAGGCCGAATGGAACGCGATTACGCCTCAATTAACGAGCGAACAACGCTTGTTCTCGCAAACGGCCTCGGCGCATCACAAAGCTGGGAGCATTATGTATTCGCGCACGGTCGCAAGGCGATGCTTATGATATATGCCCTGCATGAGCGCGTCGGCGAGGAAGTTTTTTGGCAAATTATCGCCGAGTATTATCGCAGACACGCTTTTGAAATAGCAGGGACAGAGGATTTTGCAAATATCGTCGAAGAAATTTCCGGGCAAAGCATGGAGAATTTTTTTAGTCGATGGATAAACGAGGGCATTGTGCCGGGGCTGCCGTAAGGAGGCATTTTATGAAAATTGTTACGATTTACGGAAACATGAAGCACTACGACCACGGACTCAGCGAGGTTTTAAAGCGGGTGCAGGAGATTTTTTCCGAGCTGTCTGCAGAATGCGAAAGCGTGGATTTGGGCGCGTTACATCCGCCGTATTATGACGGCGAAACGACCAATGGCATGGACGCCGCGCTTGAAAAAGTGCGTGCGGCAGACGGAATAATCCTTGCGTGTACGGCGCAGATGTTTGCGCCGACCGCGCTTATGCAGAGCTTTGTCGAATATTTGGAAGATTCCGACTACACAGGTGCGCTTGCAGGCAAACATTGCATGTTGGCGGTGCTTTCTCGGGCGGGCGGCGAAAAATCCGCGATGGATTACCTTTCGCGAATCGTAGGATTTTTGGGCGGTTTCGTTGTTGCGCAAATCGGGATGCAGTCGCGGCATTTGGGCGACATAGGCGGCGAGACGGGTGAAATCATCGACAAAACCGTCGAGGATTTTTATCGCGCCGTGAAACAGGGACGAAAGTGCATTATTCCGACAGATCATTCAAATGCTGCCACCGATGTGAAAAAAGATAAAAAAATTGCAGGGCCGAATGCGATTGCATCCGCACCTGCGGAGGAAGTTGGCGAACCTGAGTTTGTACCCACCCAAAAACTGCACCTACAAAGCTTTTCATCTGTGCAAGAACAAGAAATCGAAGAGCTTTCGAATTTATTTGCACAAAAATTCTCGAAAGGCGACAGTGGGTCGCTGCTAACAAACGGAGCAAACGCGCTCGACACGTTGAACGCGCCTCAAAAAACCGTGCCTCCCGCTCAAGTGCCGGAAAACCCGTTCGCGCCAAAAGCAAGCGAGGCCTCTGCTCCGGTCCAACCGACCCAACCGGGCGCAATCGAAAACATGACTTCCGATTTGCCGAACAAATTTCAGTCGCATCTTTCGGCCGGCTTGCAGGCAACGCTTCAAATAAGCATAACAAGCGGTGAAAAATTCGAGGGATTTTTGCACATCCACAGCACCGAGTGTACCTACACGCCCGGCAGTGCGCCCGCGCCCGACATCACGATAATGGCGGATTCGCTTACATGGCTCGACGTTTTAACCGGCAAAACCACCGCACAAAAAGCGTTTATGGTCGGCGGCATAAAAGTGCGAGGAGATTTTGTTTTGCTGACAAAGTTCGATATGTTGTTTAATTTCGGCTCCAAATGAAAACCATCGAGATTCTGGGCATTCCGTTTGCGCAAGTCACGCAAAAGGATGCTCTCGAATTGCTTGAAAATTTCCTGCTTGAGCCGCGCAATCATATAATCACGACACCAAACCCGGAAGGGGTTATGCAAGCGCGCAGAAACCCCGAGTTTGCCGAGGCTTTACGCAGTGCCGATTTGTCTCTCGCGGACGGAACGGGCATCGTAATGGCCTCTTTTTTGCATTCACGCGAAAATCGTCTCCCCGAGCGAGTTCGCGGCGTCGACACAACCTTCGCGCTATTCGAAAGTTTGGCGCGAAAGCGTGAATTCACGGCATATTTTCTGGGCGGTAGGCCCGGGGTTTCCGAACAGGCCAAGGCAAACATGGAGGCCCGATTTCCCTCCCTAAAAGTAGTCGGGCATCACCACGGCTTTTTCTCCCCCGACGACGAAACCACGATTTTGTCCGAAATAAACGCCCTCGCGCCCGAAGTCCTGCTTGTTTGCACGGGAATGCCCCGCGCCGAAATTTGGGCAACGCGCAATCGCGACATAAACGCCCGTCTAACCCTCTGCGTTGGCGGCACAATTGACATTATGGCAGGAACCGTATCGCACGCGCCCGCATTCATGCGAAAAATCGGCCTCGAATGGCTTTGGCGTTTAATGCGCCAACCCACACGCGCCACACGAATGCTGGACATTCCAAGATTCATAGCATCAGTAGCACGCCAAGCGTGCAGTGGGCACCGGTGACATCCGGAGGGAGGCGACGTGTTCGTCTCGAAGCCGGATGCAGTTCATGTTGCGAAAAAAAAATCCTATCGGCAATTATCGCCGATAGGATTTTTTTAATAGGCTAGGAAACTGAATCTG
>WRHA01000200.1 GCA_009783395.1 Defluviitaleaceae bacterium | reverse complement strand
GCGAGTGCGGCGGCTATTATAATAAGCGCGATTGCGACGCCAAACGTTCCATAGGTTATGCCCATGAAATATTCGTCAAGCGGCACCCAATTTCCGCCGACCATCGCCCAAAAATTAAACGCGTTTACCGACGCAAAATTGTACGAATCCATACCGTACCAAAGTTGCTCGGCTGTCGCGACAAGCCCGAACGGCAGAGATATAAGCACCATTACTGCCGCACCCGCAAAAAGACTTCCGCTAAAATATAAAAATTTCCTCCCGCTTATGCCGCCGCTAAAATAATCGTAAATCGAAAACAAATACACCGGGCCGAGAAAAAGCGACTGCGGTTTCGTTAATATTGCGATGCCGAAAAGGATATACGCGGGAATCAATTTTTTCTCCCGCAAAAGAACGAGCGACACAAGAAGCAGAAGCACAAAAACCGACTCAACCTGCCCCCACACGCCCGAAATTAATATAATCGCGGGGTTAAAAAGCCAAGCAGATGCGGCGAGAAGCGCGAAAGAAATATTTTCGGGCGCGAATTTTATCGCGATTTTATAAATAACAAACGCGATTGCGACATCGGCTAAAATCGCGGGTAAAAATGTCACAAAATCAAACAACGCCGTGCCTTGGAACAGACCGACAATAAAAAGAACGTACATATATCCCGGCGGATAATCGGAGAAAAAATCGGCGGCGTAAAAGTCGCGAAAGCCATTTCGGATGAGTTGATTCACCCACGACAAAAAAAAGTTAATATCACCGTCTATGAAATCGCCAAAACCGTACCCGGCCAGCTGTGACGCCCAAAACTGAAACGTCCGAACATCGTTTGCGAAGGGCATATCGAAAAAGCTGAACGCAAATAAGCGGGCAAAAAAGCCCGCCGCGAGAAGCATCCAAATTATGTGACGTTTAGGCAAACTCGTACCCCTCCGGTAAATCGGCGGGGTTCATTACTCCGACTATGTTAATCTCCAAATTTTTGCTTGCCGCGAGGTTTACGATTTCCGTGCTTCCCCAAATGCGAATCGTGGGCCGCAAACGCGACGATCCTTCGCTTTCGACAACCATTCCGAGTCGCGTGTCCGAAAGTTCGACGATGGTGTTTATCGGATAAAGCTCCAGTTTTGCAAAAAATGCCTTTACGATGCCCAAATCAAACATGCCGTTTTTAACGTCTTTAGTTATTATGTCAAAAGCCTCCGACGGGAGCATCGGCAGACGATACGAACGATACGACGTAACTGCGTCGTAAACGTCGGCGACAGCGATTATTCTGCTAAAAAGCGGAACATTGCCACCCTTTAATCCATTGGGATAGCCCGACCCATTCAGCTTTTCGTGGTGGAACATAATGCCGTTCCACAATTCAACGTCACCGATTCCGGCTTTTTTTAAGCTGTTTGCACCGAGAACGGCGTGATTTTTTATCGTGGCAAACTCCTCGTTTGTGAGCTTGCCCTTTTTGTTGATAATGTCAAGCGGTATCATCTGCTTTCCGATGTCGTGCATCATCGCACAACGGCCGAGGCGGAAAAGTGTATCGCCATCCAGCCCCATTTCACGCCCGGTTGTCATGGCAAGCATGGAAACGCTCAGGCTGTGGTGGTACGTATATTCGTCAAACTCTTTCAGGTCGTTTATGTGAACAAGGTCGCTTCCGTCGCCGGTTATTACATCCAAAAGGTTTGTTACTGCTCCCTCAAGATTGTCGACACATCGAAACGCTGTGGTTTTGTTTACTGTGCCGTCGGGATTTTGAAATTCCGTAAAAAGTTGTTTTACGCTGTCAATTGCTTCTTCTTTGAGCTTATTATCAACGATTTCCTTAATCGGGACATATTGCTCCGGAGGTGGTTTGGGTTTCGACTCCTCGTAAATGATGTTCACCGATGGTTTCGGAGCGGGGGCAACGGGTGGCTCCGACATGTCTTCGGGCGGCGTGTCGGATTGGATTTCAACTGACATGACTTTTCGCGTTGTAAGCATTTTTATCAAGTTCGCATCCATAACAGTGCCTGCACGTGCGGCAAGCAAGTTTGTTCCCGTTGTTGTAACGATGTAAACGGCATCGGCTAAGGTCATGCCGGGTTCTGCGTCTTCAATTCTGATGATTCGTGTATACATCCCTGTCCCTCCATGATTTTGTTATCAACTTGTAATATAATAGCATAAATCAAATTGAAGGGATGAAAAAAAATGAAATTTTTGAACGAAAATTTTTTATTAACGCGAAGTGAAACGGCGCGAGAGCTTTATGCAAAAATTCGCGACTTGCCGATTATCGACTATCACTGCCATCTCGACCCGGCGGCGATTGCGCAAAACGCACGCTTTCGAAGCATTACGGAACTTTGGCTCGGAGGCGACCATTATAAATGGCGGCTTATGAGACACGCGGGGATTGCGGAATCGCATATCACCGGCGACGCTTGTGATCATGAAAAATTTGCCGCATTTTGCGCGACAATCGAAGATTTAATCGGCAATCCGGTTTATCACTGGGCGCATTTGGAATTAAAGCAATATTTCGGATTCGACGGCGTAATTTCCTCGGAAAATGCAGCGGAAATTTATGCAATGTGCAATTCGCAAATAGAGCGCGACGACTTTAACGTACATGAGCTTCTAAAAAAAGCCCGCGTCGAATGGCTTGCGACGACGGACGACCCTGCCGATTCGCTAAAGCATCATAAAAAAATCGCGGCGGATAATACGCCGGGTGTGCCAAAGGTACTCCCCACTTTTCGCCCGGGAGGAGCGTTGGAAATTGAAAAAGAGGGTTTTGCTTCCTATGTAAAACGGCTTGGGGACGCGGCGGGGATTAACATAAACGATTGGGACGGACTGCTTGCCGCGCTTGCATCCCGCATGGATTTTTTCGTTGATACAGGCTGTAAAATTTCCGACCACAGCCTTGAACCGCCGGTATTTGACCCCGATGCAACCGACGATAATGCCGCCGCTGTTGTAAAAAAGGCACTGAGCGGGGAAAGACTTTCTGCCGGGGAAATTATTGTCTATAAAACGCGCCTGTTATCGTGGCTCGGCGGCGAGTATCACAAGCGCGACTGGGTTATGCAGTTGCACATGGGGGTTCAGCGAAATAATAATTCGCGCATGTTGCGTCTTGCGGGCGCGGATACAGGCTTCGATTGCATGTCCGACGCAAATTTTTCTCTCGCACTTGCTCGAATTTTGGATGATATGGAATCCCGCGACGCACTTCCCCGTACCATTTTATATGCACTCAACCCAACCGTCGACGATATGCTTGCCACAATGATCGGCAATTTTGCAGGTCGCGGAATTCGCGGGCGAATGCAGTGGGGCAGTGCATGGTGGTTTAACGACAACAAATCCGGCATGACAAAGCATCTTTTGACCCTCGCAAACCACGGCATAGTCGCAAATTTTATCGGAATGTTAACCGACTCGCGCAGTTTCCTTTCCTTCCCCCGCCACGAATATTTTCGCCGAATCCTAGCCGCACAACTCGGCGAATGGGTCGACAACGGCGAATTCCCCCGCGATATGAACCGCCTCGGCAAAATCGCAGAAAATATCGCATATTTTAATGTGAAAAATTATTTTTAGTTTTCTCGTCAATGCAAAATCGGTGCGGGTAGTCCCGCACCGATTTTTTTGCAACTTTTTAAGTTACAATGTGAATGGACTTGCCTGTCCAAGCAAACTTTTGATCCGGTCAATCCTTTGTTCAAGCCCGTCTCTTGTAAAATTATTTCCAAATAGCTCAAGCGTTACGGTGTTATCAAGCGGCGGAAGCTCTTTGAGGAAATTTTCAACCTCATGGGAGGTAAACCCTCTCGCGGGTACTATATTGACGCTGAAAAATTCCGCAAATTTGCTGATGCCCATTTCATTGATGACAGCCCCCGCAGACTCTATGTTTTTCCGCAACAGCTGTTCTACTGTTCTTTGGAACGGCTCAAATTTTGCTCGAAATTCATTGCTGTTTGTATCCCGCGCATCGTAATCGACCAAAACTCTAAACATGCGCTTGGCAAAAACCTCGGCTTCGCGCCGGATTTCCGATTCAATAAAATCCTCCGCCTTGTTCAACCCCTCCGATGCTGTATGCAAAAGGGTTTTAAGGAGCAATTCCCTGTCGATGCTTTCCGGCAGATCAGCAGTTTCCAGCTTCTCTGCCAAGCCCTCGGTGTTAAGCCTGTAGCGTGCATCTGCCAATATTGCCGCCAAGCGATAGGCCGTTGCGTCCATTTGGGCAAAAGTGCAGTTCAAAACAGGTCTGCCACCTACAACATCATTCGTAATCACCTGAATAAACGGCGTTTCAAATGTGAAGTTTCTAAAGAGCATATCCAGCTCCATGTAGGGTTCAAACTCTGCATAACCATTAATGAACTCGGGCGGCTGCC
>WRHA01000199.1 GCA_009783395.1 Defluviitaleaceae bacterium | reverse complement strand
CGCGGTAATCCTGCCGCCCATAAGCCGTCCGATATCGGAGGCTTGGTCGAGGTAAATCCACAGGCGGTGCTGTAGTGTGTAAAGTCGCGGCTCGCCAAGCATCAAAATCATGGAATCCATAAGCGAGTTCCAATGCCCAACCGCGCCGAATATTCCTATCGTTGCCAAAATCGGCTTGGAAAGGGGCAAAATTATTGATCTGTAAATTGTAAAGTATCCCGCGCCGTCGATTAACGCACTCTCTTCCATTTCCGCCGGCAAAGATTCGACATATGTCTTCACCAAAATAATATTGAAGGGCTGAACAATCAGAGGAATAACATAGCCCCAAAAATTATTTGTAAGCCCAAGCATAGACATATTCAAAAACCACGGAATCAGCCCCGCGTTAAAATACATCGTTACGATAATAAAGCGATAAACCCACTTGCGCCAAAGCATCTTTTGTTGTGTAACAAGATAGCCGACAAAGCCTGAGGCGAGAACCATAATGGTTGTGCCGATAACCGTACGCATGGTCGTAATATACAAAGCCTGACCGATGTCTGGCACATTAAAAACACTGATATAATTTTCAATGTGAATGCCGCGTGGGATAAAATTAATTTGCCCTGCGGCAACAAGCGCGTTGTCGCTTATCGTGTTTATAAACAGATAGTAAAACGGAAAAAAGCAAAGCAGCGTAAAAAGAATAAACACAAAACCGTTAAGCCCGTGGAAAACATAGTCCCCCGCCGAAAGTTTTATCCCTCGTTGCTTAAACAATGCTCTCACCCCTTAACAGTTTCGATGCCCCGTTCGCAACAAACAGCAACATTATACTGATCACGGACTTTAACATGCCAACAAGGGTTGCCATGGAAATATTATCGCCCTGCGCAATACCGAGATTGTAAACGTACAAGTCCAAAACCTCGATTGTCGGCTCCGTCATCGGGTTTGAGAACACAAGATACTGCTCAATTCCGCTGTTCAAAACATTGGAAATGCCCAAAAGCAACAGCACGAAGAAGGTGCTTAAAAGCCCCGGCACGGTTATGTGCCACATTTTGCTAAAGCGACCCGCACCATCAACCTCGGCGGCCTCATAAAGCTCCTGATCAATCCCGGAAATCGCCGCAAGATAAATAATCGCGCCCCAGCCAAGCCCCTTCCATGTTCCCCACGCCCACATTTTAAGCCAAACATGATCGCCGCTCATAAGCCAGTTTTGCCCCTCTTCAATGAAACCAAGGCTCAAGAGTGCCCAGCTGAAAAAACCTTCCGTCGAAAAAATCGCAAATGCAACGCTGTAAACAAGCACCCAGCTAATGAAATTCGGAACCGTCGTAAGTGTCTGAACCGTGCGTTTAAGCTTCCGGCTGCGCATTTCGGAAAGGAAAATCGCAAAAACCATGGGAAGCCACGACGTCGCAATGCCGATTCCGCTCATTGCAAGCGTGTTTGTAAGCACCTGGCCGATACGGTTACGCGTCGCAGGGTTTTCGAACAAAAAAGTAAGCCACTGTATGCCAACAAAATCATCCGCAGACAAATCAAAGCCGGGCCTGAAATCAAAAAACGATAATCTCCAGCCCCAAAGCGGCAGATACGCAAACAAAAAAATAAGAACCAGAAACGGCAATATCATCAAAAACAAACGATACCTCGGATCCAGTTCATATCTTTCGCCCGCAACAGGTTTCGGCAGTGAAAACCACGTAGCCACCGCAACAAGCAAAACAATCAAAAACAACGCATAAAAAACCAAGCTCCCATTCGGCATTATGGGCTGAAGCATATCCACACGCGGCGAATCGTATAAAAACCCGTACGAAACACGCAAAACCGTTGTACCCGCAAAGCCGATAAATGCCGCAATCGGCACAAAAATCACGCCGAGCCGACGCAACTTTGCATTGCCGAGGCTAAGGCAAAACGCCGCCGCAAGCAATGCAATAGCAACCCCGCAAACAATCGCTCCAATATAAATTATCGTAAGTGTCATCGGGTCGATCCAATTTTGGTTCAACGCCCGCCCAAAGCCGGACGAAATAGATTCGAACGAAACCATATTTGTAAAAAGCGAATCATTGCTGTTAATAAGCCCGCTAACACGCGCAGGGTTAATCGCGGGTACAAATGCCGCAATAAAAGCTACAATGATGCTTAGTCGCAAAGCAAACATTGTAGCTTTTTCGCGGGAAGTGGGTACGATTGTCATGCCGCTGTTCCCCCAAACCCTTTATTTTAAGCTTTCTTCCTCATCACAAAGAACAAAACACCGCCAAGAACCACCAGCCCAATAATTACGAAAACGATAACAGCGGAAAAATTTCCGCCCTCATCATCGCCTGCATCAACGCCTTCGACCGCGATGTCCCCACCACCGGGTTCGGGAACATCGGTGATGTCCGCGGAAATAGGCTCAACAGCGGCAAAAACGGGCTCGGGGTCGCCATACATAACGAGCGCAAGTGTTACTTCAAGGCGTGAAAATTCGCCGATTCTGTGCGGGCCGTCAACCATGGGGGAGTCCGACCAAACATTTGTAAGGGGAATGCGAATACCTCTTTCATGCCCAACTTCCGCATAATCCGGCTCGAAACGAACGTCGCTTCCATCTGTTGTAATGCTGTGAACGAATACATCGAAGATGCCGGCGGGCTGATCCAAATCCGTTTGCACAACAAGGATATAGCCAAAATCTGCTTCATCGTGAGTGTTTGTGCCGTCTCCGAAATCAAGAACAACCGTAAAGGGCTGCCCCACTTCAAAAGGCACGCTCTGGCCATCAAATTCAACCCAGTCGAATTCGCCCTCTTCTTCAATCCAGAACGTTCCGCCAATCCAAGCATTTCCGCCCATGGAGCCACCGACGATTTCAACTTCCTCAACTTCGTCTTCAACGCCCGTCGGCATATTGTTTACGACAAAGGTGATCTCAAGCGAAGAAAAAGGATCCATCCCGGCGAGATCATATGCATCATAATCGCCGCCCCATTGGCGCGCAATATCAATGGTCATATACCCTGCTTCATCGCGGTTTATCAGGGGAACCGCACGCGAACCAAGGTCATCCCCGTCAACAACGAAATGGAGAATTACCGCGCCTGTGGACTCCGCATCCGCATCGGAAATTATGGGAATATTCGTCGCGATACCCGCCCAGTTGCCCGTAAACTTAATGGGTTCGTCGAACGTCATCGAAATAACGGCTTCCTGACCGATTGAAAATCCAACCGACGCGCTTTCAAGGTCGGCAATGCCCCATTCGTCAACAGCATCGCTAACATCTGCGTCAAGCTGCCCCATAAGTGTTGCTGTAAAAACATCCTCCGCCGCCGCCACATGCAAAACGGGCAAACCGACAATAAGTAAAGCAAATAAAACAAACGCAATCAATTTCTTTTTCATTAGATTGTTCCCTTCCTTCATGTATTTTTAGAGTGTATAACACAGGTGTGAAACATTAGCAAGCCAATTTTTTTAATCTCATAAATTTCGCAAAAAAAAATCGGTGCGGGTAGTGTCACTACCCGCACCGATTTTAATTTTCTCAGTCGACCAAGATTTTAAACACAATCGGCAAATCTGTTTTTATGGGTTCGAAGCGTACATTTAACCCGTCGGTATCGCGTGTCCAACTCACCTTATTTCCGCCAAGCAATTTTACGTCTTTGATTATTCCGTGGAAAACGGGCAAGTTTGCGTCGCCGCTTTTTCCGAGCGAACAAATGCGAACGCTTCCGTCATCGGGGCTTTTTAGTACAATCGCGTAAATATGACTGCCTTTAAGTGTGAAGCGAATGTCTTGGCAGGTGAAATTTTGCTCGGTGCCGTCGGTGAATTGACCCTCCTTTGTGAGAGTAGGGCCTTCGGCAGACTTTCGCCACACGCTTGTTCCATGAATCGCCTCGCCGTTTACGCGCATCCATTCGCCGATTTCTTCTAAGACCTTTCTGTCGCCGTCGCAAATTGTTCCGTCGGGCTTGGGTCCGATGTTTAAAAGAAGCGAACCGTTTTTGCTGACGACATCTGCTAAATCGCACAAAATCGTCTTGGTTTTTTTATACACCGCGTTGTGCGAATAACACCATGCATATTTTGAAATCGAGGTGTCGGTTTGCCAAAAAAACGGTTGGATGTCCGCGAATTTTCCGCGCTCGATATCAACGACGGCCGCGCCGAACATAAACGCATCGTGCTTGTAGGTGATTGCGGGCGCGATGCCCCATTCCTTCGCCCGATTGTAATAATACGCCGTAAATTTTTTCAGATACGGCTTTACAACGGCGGTTTGAATCCACCAGTCGAAATAAATGAGGCTCGGCCGATATTTGTCCACGATTTCACAACAGCGCAACAGCCAGTCCTGCAAAAATTCCTCACTGGGTCCCTG
>WRHA01000198.1 GCA_009783395.1 Defluviitaleaceae bacterium | reverse complement strand
AGTTCGTGTCCCAGCCCGAGTGCCATTAAAACATGGGAAGGCTCGAGCGCGCCGGACGAACAAGCCGAGCCGGTTGACGCACAGCAGTTTTGCATGTCGAGATGCAACAAAAGAGACTCGCCCTCAATGAAGCGGAACGAAATATTTATATTGCCAGGCAAACGGTTTTCGCCCGTCGCGCCGTTCAAACGCGTGTGCGGAATTTTGTCAAGAATTTCGCGAATCAGTCGGTCGCGCATAGCGGAAACGCGCACAATCGCACGGGGCATTTCATCAAGCGACGCAGAAAGTGCCGCGCCCATGCCAATAATGCCGGTAACATTTTCCGTTCCGGCGCGTCGGTTTCGCTCCTGCGCACCGCCCTGAAGCGACGAAAAAAGCGGCGTACCCTTTTTCACAAAAAGCGCGCCGACACCCTTGGGTCCGCCAAATTTATGCGCGGAAAGCGAAAGCATTTGCACGCCGAGTTCGTTTACATCCGTGGCAACATGCCCGACGGCCTGCACTGCGTCGGTGTGAAAAGGCACACCATGCCGCGCCGCAATTTTAGAAAATCGCGCAACAGGTTGAATCGTCCCAACCTCGTTATTTGCAAGAATAATCGAAACAAGCGCGGTATCGGGGCGAATAGCTGCGTCGAGATCATCCTCGCGCACAAAACCCTCGCCGTCAACCGGCAAATATGTCACATCAAACCCGCATTTTTCCAAATGCTTGCACACATACAAACCGGCGTGATGCTCAACCGCCGTTGTAACAATGTGCTTTTTCTCGCCGCTGAGCGAGCCCTTAATCGCCCAGTTGTTTGATTCTGTACCGCCGGATGTGAAAAAAATTTCCTCCGATTTCGCACCCAGCGCGGACGCAATAAAACCCCGCGCATCGTCTATCGCGGCGCGAACCTTTCGCGCAGGCGCGTAAACGCTGGAGGGGTTGTAAAAATTTTCGGATAAAAACGGCCGCATTGCCTCAAGCGCGCAGGGGCGCAAAGGCGTTGTTGCCGCATTGTCAAGATATAGCACAATAAATCACTCACCATCGTATCTAATAAAAGAAATTCGCTCGATAATTACATCCTCGATCGGCCGCTCGTTTTGCGCGGGCGTAAGCGCGATCGAATCGACGGCATCCATCCCATCAATTACATGCGCAAAAACCGTGTGGCCATAGCCGCCCGTGTTCCATCGCCAGTCCAGCCACGGCGTTCCGCCATGGTTCATAAAATGATTCAGCGCGTCGGCGGGATGCACGTCTCTTACATATATATGCCGGTCGGCGGAAAACTCCCCTGCTATTTCATCCTGCGAGTCTATGAAAAAATCAAAAAGCTCCACATATCCGGGATTAAGCTGTGTGTTTTGCACAATGTAGAATTGGCTGCCGATTGTGCCGGGGCCGCTGTGCGCCGTACCAACCGCTCCGCGAAAATGATGCAGATTAAAACTGCGCTCAAGCCCGAAACCATGCCCCCAAATACTTTCCCCCGCCGTCCCCAAACCAAGCGGGCATCCCCCCTGAATCATAAATTCCGGGTCGATGCGATGGAAAATCAGCCCGTCGTAATATCCGTTTCTCGCGTGCGTGATGAAATTTTCAACCGCAAGCGGAGCCTCGTCCGGGAAAAATCGCATTGTAATATCGCCGTGATTTGTGTGCAAAACGGCAAGCTCTTCGCCCGGTTGCAGCGGCGAAAGTTGCAACGTTTGCGCGGGCGCATCCAAAAGCTGTTCAAAAATTGTGCCGTCGAGCAAGTTTACATCCCGAACCTCGTCGATTACTGCGGAATCTCCGCCGCTTGAGACCTGCAACCCGACGTCAACCGACTCGGCTTCATTTCCATTGTTGCCGCACGCCACAAAAATAAACGGCAATGCCGTCAGCGCGAATAAAAAAAATTTTTTCAAAAGAAACACCCTTTCTCCGACGGTCGTCTCACGGCAGTATATCAAAGAATTCCGCGTTATTCAAAGCTTCGTCCATAATCGGCGAAAGTTCGGCAAAAAAACGCGCCTCCATTTTTTCAATTACTCCGAAATTCGGCTTGTTTTCCGGATGCTTCGCGACAAAAACCGTGCAACAATCCTCATACGGGCGTGCGGAAATATCATGCGTTCCGATTTTTTTCGCGACATCCATTATTATTTGCTTGTCCATCGCCGCAAGCGGCCGCAAAACAGGAAACCGCGTCGCCGACTCCACCGCCGCAAGGCTGTGAATTGTCTGGCTCGCAACCTGCCCAACGGCATCGCCCGTCACAAGGCACAAGGCCCTCTCTCTCTCTGTCAAGCGGCTTGCGATATGGAGCATCGCACGCTTTAAAAAAATCGTGAGCTTTTCATGCGGCGTATTTTCTTTCAAAAAAACTTGCGTTTCCGTGAACGGCACGACGCACAATTTAACGCCGCCCGTATACATCGCGAGTTGGCGCGCTATATCTTTCACCTTGTCGGCGGCACGCTCCGACACAAACGGCGGCGAATGGAAGTACACCGCAACAATTTCCACGCCGCGCCGCGCCGCCAAATATCCCGCAACGGGGCTGTCGAAGCCGCCGGAAAGAAGCAGTACGCCTTTTCCGGATGATCCATAGGGCAAGCCCCCTTCGCCGCTTTCGCTGCGTACATAAAAATAAACGTCGTTGCGAATTTCCACCCACAGCTGTATGTCCGGCGCATGTACGTCGACCCGAAGGTCGTTCTCTTCGGCGGCAAGAAAAATTTTTTCGCCGATCGCGCATGAAATTTCTGTTGAGGTTAGCGGATAATTTTTGTCACTGCGCTTGGTTTCAACTTTAAAGGAAATGCCGTCGCTTCGCGGAGCCACCGATTTCAGGTAGTCCGAAAAAAAGGCGTGTCCGATTTCGCACAGGTCGTTAATATCACGTGCAGTCGTTTTTATTGCGCGGCAAAAACCCGTGATGCCGAAAATTCGGCGAACGCGGGGCAGGACGGCAGAAACATCAAGATCGCCCAATGTGTCCTCGATCAGAAAACGTCCCTGCTCGCGGGAGACGCGGATGTTTCCGTTGTTTACAGGCTTCAAATTTGCGCGGATCATATCCAGGAGGGCGTGTTCGAAATGCTTGCGATTGCCCTTGCGCAGCGAAATTTCACCGTATTTTACCAAGAGAACTTTTTTTGTGTGCATTGACCGATCCCCTATCTTTTCAAAATGCGCCTAAGCTCCGAAACTTTTTCTGCGACGATTTTTTTTACAATTTCCGCCTCCCCGAGAGTGTTTAAATGCGAAAAGCTGAAACGCACGGCGGATTCGGCGCGGGATTTTTCAAAACCCATTGCTTCGAGGGCAGATTTTGTTTTTTTTCGACTGCGGCACGCCGCGCCCATTGATACGTAAATGCCGTTTTCGGAAAGAACATGCACGAGCGTTTCGCCTTTTATCCCGGCAAAGCTGAGGTTTAAAATGTAGGGCGACGCATCGGAAGAGGACAGGACGTTTTCAAAAACGTCGGGGAGATCGCGGGTTAACTCAAGCAAACTGCTTTTTATTGCCGATACGTGGGCGCGATTTTCTTCGGCGGTGGCGGCAAGGAGATTTGCAGATTGTGCGGTTTGGATTGCGCCGCGCAGATCTTCCGTGCCGGAGCGGATGCCCCCTTCCTGTCCGCCGCCGTGAATCAGTGGCACAAGTCGCACGCCGCTTCGCACAAAAAGCCCGCCAAAACCCGACGCCCCGTGGATTTTATGACCGCTAAAGGAATACATATCAATGCCGCTGAGGTCGAGCGTTTCCTTGCAAAATCCCTGCGCGCCGTCCACAAAAACGAGTGTTTCGGGGTTCTCCTTTTTCAATCGTGCCGCCGTTTCTGTGAGATTGCAGACGTCGCCCGTTTCGTGGGAGACGTGCGAGATGCAGGCAAGGTGAGGCCCTGACAAGGACCCTGCGATCCTGTTTTCTGCGAACCCCTGCTCTTCGGCAAACTTTATCGGTTCAAGCACCGAGGGATGCGCCCAAGTGTTGGCGGAAATGCTCGCGCCGCGCCGCTTATTTGCGAGAGAGAATCCGAGAATCGCCAGATTATTCGCCTCCGTTCCGCCGGAGGTGAAAACAATTTCGCTTGCGCGACAGCCGAAAATTTTGGCGAAGCCCTCCCGCGCAGAAGCAAGCTCACGCTCGGCGCGAATCCCAAGCGCGTGCGGGGATGACGGATTGGATCCGAACAAAAACGCCTGCTCCTCCACGTTTGCAAAAAAAAGCGGCGTGGTTGTTGCCGCATTATCAAAATAAATTTTTTTTATCCCGTCACCCATTTGCGCTCCGCCCAACGACGCAACACCAGCCCTCGAGCCGCGCAACATGCAACACATCAAGCCCGCACGAACCGCCGCGCGCGCCCGCAAATGCCGCAAGC
>WRHA01000197.1 GCA_009783395.1 Defluviitaleaceae bacterium | reverse complement strand
CACGAAGATTCGGGCATGGGTCGGGCGTGAGGCAATTGCGATTGCAGGCGGAGTCATCCGTCTTCGCGCACGGATTTGTACGAAAATTCGCCGTCGGCCCGCCGACATCGTGAATATATCCTTTAAACGCCGCATCATGCACAAAGCTTTCCGCCTCGCGAAGCACTGATTTATGCGAGCGTGCCTGCACATTTTTCCCCTGATGAAAATTCAGCGCGCAAAAATTGCACCCGCCAAAGCACCCGCGAGTGGCGGAAATACTAAATTTGACCTCCTCGATTGCCGGCACGCCTTTCTCATACATCGGGTGCGCCTCGCGCATAAACGGCAATGCATAAACCGCATCAAGCTCGGATTGGGAAAGTGTCGCGGAGGGCTTGTTTTGCACAACGAAGCAGTTTGTATACTCCTCCGCCAAAATTCCCCGAGAGTCGCATTGTAATAAAAAACTTCGCGCAAATTCCTTTTTCTCTGCCGGCTCCTTGATCACTTTATAATGCGGCAAAACAAGCGGATTATCCAAAAATGAAATGTCCCGGGTTTTAAAAACTGTGCCGTCAATGAAGGTCAAATCCTTAACATCAAGCCCGCTGTCCAACGCTTCGGCAATTTCAACGATCGCCCGCTCACCCATCCCGTAAACAAGCAAATCCGCCGCCGCATCAAGCAAAATCGAACGCCGCACCGCGTTATCCCAATAATCATAATGCGCAAGCCGCCGCAAACTTGCCTCAATTCCGCCCAAAATAATCGGCACATCTTTGAACAATTCGCGAATCTTATTCGAATACACAATGCTTGCACGATTCGGGCGCAGTCCGACTATGCCGCCCGGAGAGTACGCATCTTCCCTCCTTTTATGTAGCGAGACGGTGTAGTGATTAACCATCGAATCAATGTTTCCGCCCGTAACAAGAAATCCAAGCCGCGGCCGCCCAAACCTCTCAAAATCCATATTTATTCTCCAGTTTGGTTGCGGCAGAATCGCAACCGAAAACCCGCGTGAAACAAGCACCCGCGAAATAATCGCCGCCCCAAACGAGGGATGGTCAACATACGCGTCCCCCGTAACAAGCACAAAATCGGGGTTTTGAATCTCTTTAGCAGAAACAGGCAAAAACGGCATATCGCTCAGTCCTATCGTTTTCATTCTACAAATGCAACCTCATCGCATTTACCTTAGCAACACAATCCGCCAAGTTGGTCACCTCGAGCTTGTTGTAGATCAGCTCGATGTGTGAGATAACGGTGGATTTTTTTATACCCAAGGTTTCGGCAACCTCTTTATATCTTTTGCCCTGGCAGAGCAGAGCCATAACCGCTTTTTGCTTATCGGTCAGCTTAACGGCTCTTTCCGATTTAATATTTGCGCCGACCGACAGAGGGCGTGTTTTCAAATAAATCATTTTTGTGAAGTTGATGATATTTGCATCTGCCTTTCTGCCCTCAATGCGTTTTTTTAATTTGTGCAATATCCCTGAAAGCACGGCACCGTCGTTTATAAATATTTGCACATAACCATAAGTAAAAGCCATGGAAACGGCAGTTTCTAAATGCTCCAAAGCCTCATTTTGATATGCCATTTTCTTTTTCCAATAAGCGATCGTCAGTAAAATATGTGCTTCTATGATGTCCAGCGGTCGGTTATACGCAGTTGCCGTCCTTAAAATTTTTTTTAATAAAATAATGGCTTGGTCGTATTTGCCTGTGGCTATATATGCTCGGCAGGTGGTAAACGAAATATATAGTGTCCATAAAGTCGGCTCGTTAGATTTTTCGGAAATCCAATCCTCGGCAGCTCTTACATTGCCCGCTGCAATTTTGCGGCGTGCAGTAAAGGCATTAAAATTGGCTGTTACGCAAGACGATGTTTCAATCATCAGAGACTCGAATGCCCGGGTCGCCTCTTCCGAATCGCTTCCCTCCAGTGCGTCCAAAACCATAACCAATGCCGCTGCTGCACAGCATTTTAAGTCCGCAGGAAAAATATCTTTCACATTTGAAAGCGCGTTTAGTGCATATTTATGTGATTTATCCAAATGACCCTGTTCATATAATAATCCGGATACAATTAAGTCTGCCATCATTGGCACACCTTCACCAAACAGCCAAGCGATTCGAGAACGTAAGAACGTGACATTCTCAACCACATTCCCAATGGCCAAATCAGATAAATCAAGGATGCCGCGATGTAATTGTAACATGTTCATGGTAAAACCCAGTCGTGCCGGTGTTGCTAAATAAAAATCATGCGTGTCGGCAAGTGTCGCAATCTCGTCAAGCAGTTGTTGTTTTTCTAAGCGGAAATCTAACAAGCGAACATATATTATGTTGTTGCTTGAAGAGGGATAGCGTGAAGCAATCTCCGACCATTTGGCGTAAAACTCATCTATGTAAAAAGCCGCATCATCTGCGCGCCCTTCGACAAAGGCACACCAAAATAACATAAAAAGAAGCCGCGGATATTTTTTTGCGGCAATTTGGATTTCATGGTGTTTGAAGCTCTGAACAAGCCTCTCGGAAGCATAGCTGTTGTAAATAGACGCAGTTTCCAAAAAATCATAGCATCTGTCTATGCCTTCATGATTTTTGCATCGCACGAAACAATCCATCGCGCTGAAAAAATCATTTTGAAGCAAATGCCAATTGCCTTCCTTTTCCAAGAGAGAATGCACAAATTCCTCTCCCTGCTCGTCCGCTTTTTTGCCAAGAAATTGCTTAAAGAAGTGGTGGTAATGAAAAACCTCCTCCCGGGTTTGCGTGATAAATACACCCCTTCGCACCAGCTCCGTAAGAAATGCATGACAAGACCCAACGCCCGTCATTGCTTCGCAAGCGGAAGGCGTAAGCTCACGCAAGCCCGCGGTGCGAATCATAAAATCGCGGGTTGCATCGTCCAACTTTTCCCATATGTTTTCCCGTATGAAGTCATCAAGATAGCCATATGCTTTATCAAAAGAAATATTGCCGGACAGCAAAAACGCATTTATGCCTATTGCCCATCCGTTAGCCTTATTTATATCCTCTGATAACTCCTTTGTAATGCGGTTGCCCCGCATTTCGCACAACGCTTTAACCTCCGTTTTGTTAAAAAGGAGTTGGCTTGCATCGATGCTAACGATATGACCTTTTAACCACAAATCAGAAAAGCCGCCGGGCAGGTCGTGACGACTTATTAAGATAACGGAAAAATTTCTGGGCAAGCGTTTTATAAAAATGAGAAGAAATTTTAATAACTCGCTGCTGTGTATCATATGTAAATCGTCTATAACAAGAGCTGTCTGCTTTCTGCCGGACAGCGCGGCAACAGCTAGGATGCTGGATTCATCAGGCGCGTTCCGGAATGAATCATGAGAAATTATATCGTACAGGGTTTTATTTTGAGGCTGGCAAGTGTAAAGGGCAACACAAAGCTTTGCGCAAAAACCGGCAAGATTATTGTCATATTCATCAAGAGAGACAAAGGCCTTGGCGCGGGCGTCTTTATCAAGCCATTGCCGTACCGCTACCGTTTTGCCATATCCCGCCGGTGCGCACACGGATATAACGCGATCGTTTTTCAGCTTGTTGAAAGTCCTTATTAAATTCCGCCTTTCCAGCATGACCTTTCCGGTAGAATCCATGGGACACTTCCTTATTAATGTAATTCTGCAGTTCCTATTGTATTTTAAAAAATGCAGTTGCACAAGGCGCGAAAAAAATCGGTGCGGGTAGTGACACTACCCGCACCGATTTTTTAATTTTTTCGTCAACAGCGTTTTTTTTAATTTTTTCATCAAGTTTGCCACCGACTTTGCCGTCCAAAAAATGGAATTTGACTCGTATTAAGATTTTACAGATCAAAATAGGTTTATGCGAGATTGGATTGCGGAAAATTTTGCCGATATGCCCCATATGATTCCCTTTTTAGAAAAAACGAAAGACAGTATTCTGAATGTATCGTCATCATAAGTGTGAAGAGAGGGGATTGTAAGATGAAATTGCGGACAAAAATTAGAGGTGGGCTTCTTTTGGTGTTCATCATCTCAATGTCAATCGGTGTTTATGGTGCTCTTGCTGTAGCCCGAATCACGAACTACATTGCCCAAATGGAAGAATTGACCCACGCCAGCAACCAAGCCTCCGAAATGGTTATGGCTCACCACATCTGGATTTCCCGCATAACCGAATCTTTTATGTTTGATTCAGACTTTGTCGGCGGGCTGGACCCCACGACATGCATTTGGGGGCAGTGGCGGTACGGCGGTCAAATGCACGCCACAGATGACCCTATCATAATGGAGCTGATACATTCGATTGACCATCCCCACGCACGATTACATCTGGACGGAGCCGAGGCCTTGCGCCTCCGCGAAGAGGGGCG
>WRHA01000196.1 GCA_009783395.1 Defluviitaleaceae bacterium | reverse complement strand
GATACTCTTTCTCCGTCAAAAGTGCTTTAACCTGAAGCGGCGTGTCGCCACCGTCAAGCACAACGTATGCGGCGAAATATAAAATTTTCTCAAGCGCACGCGGCGACATTCCCAATATTAGCCCCATTCGGCTTGGGATTCCGCGGAAATACCAAATATGCGAAACAGGCGCGGCAAGCTCGATATGCCCCATGCGCTCGCGGCGCACCTTGCTTTTCGTAACCTCAACGCCGCAACGATCGCACACAACGCCTTTGTATCGAATACGTTTATATTTTCCGCAGTGGCATTCCCAGTCCTTGTTAGGCCCGAAAATGCGTTCGCAAAACAGACCGTCTCGTTCCGGTTTAAGTGTGCGATAGTTAATTGTTTCGGGCTTTTTTACCTCGCCGCGACTCCACTCGCGAATTTTTTCCGGCGAAGCAAGACCTATTTTTATTGAGGAGAATGACATTGCTTGCTCACGCGGTCTTTCCGGCCTGTAGTCCATTAAGCTTCCTCCTCTGCTTCTTCAAAAATTTCGAACTCGTCGTCGGGGATTTCTTCGTCGATGTCAAAACTTTCGCTAAGCAAATCCTCTTCTATCGTAAGGTCGAAAACAGCATCGTCTTCGGCTATCCCCTCGGGAGCAGCTTCCTCCGCGGGTTCGGCGATTACTGTAGCGTCCTCGGTTATATCAACCTCAAGCATCGGTTCGGCCTCGGGTTCATCCGCGACATCTTCCATTGCGTCGGGGGGGGAATCGTCGGAGCTGTCTTCCCGCGACGCTTTTGCGGAGCGGCGGATAAAGCCGTGATCCTTGTCGGCTTCAAGCCCCTCCATATTTACGTCAACGTTAAGCTCCTCGCCATCCTCGACGGATTCTTTTATGACAACTTCGGTGTCGTCTTCCATAAGAACCTTCACATCGAGGCACAATGCCTGCAATTCTTTAAGCAAAACCTTGAACGATTCCGGCACGCCCGGCTCGGGGATGTTTTCGCCCTTGACGATTGCCTCATAGGTTTTTACACGACCTACGATGTCGTCGGATTTTACGGTGAGGATTTCCTGCAAGGTGTAGCTCGCCCCGTACGCCTCGAGTGCCCACACTTCCATCTCTCCGAAACGCTGACCGCCAAACTGAGCCTTGCCGCCGAGCGGCTGCTGGGTAACAAGCGAATACGGCCCGGTTGAACGTGCGTGGATTTTATCGTCAACAAGGTGGTGCAGTTTCAAATAATGCATAAAGCCGACGGTAATCGGATTGTCAAATTCCTCGCCGCTTCGTCCGTCCCTAACGACAATTTTACCGTCACGGGAAATCGGAACGCCGAACCACTCGTCGCGGTTCGTTTTATTCTGCTCGAGGTCGGCGAAAATTTCAGCATCAAGAACGCCTTGCCATTTTTGTGAAAAATCGTCCCACTTCATATTTACGTAGTCGTTCGCCAAATCAAGAGTGTCCATAATGTCTATTTCATTCGCGCCGTCGAAAACGGGCGTGGCGGCTTTCCAGCCGAGACATTTCGCGGCAAGCCCAAGGTGAACCTCCAAGACTTGACCGATATTCATACGCGAAGGCACGCCGAGGGGATTCAGTACTATATCAAGAGGGCGACCGTTCGGGAGGAACGGCATGTCCTCGACAGGGAGAACTTTTGCGATAACGCCTTTGTTGCCGTGGCGTCCCGCCATTTTATCGCCAACGGAAATTTTGCGTTTTTGCGCGATATACACGCGAACAAGTTGATTTACGCCGGGGGGAAGCTCGTCGCGTTTCGCGCCGGGCGCGAGGTCGCTGCGATTGTCGCGTGTAAAAACTTTTACATCCACGACGATTCCGCTTTCACCGTGAGGTACGCGAAGGGAAGTGTCGCGAACTTCGCGTGCTTTTTCGCCAAAAATAGCGCGAAGCAGTCGCTCCTCGGCGGTAAGCTCCGTTTCACCTTTCGGTGTAACTTTTCCAACCAAAATATCATTCGGCCCGACTTCCGCACCGATACGAATTATTCCGTCCTCGTCCAGATCTTTCATTGCATCATCGCCGACGTTCGGGATGTCGCGAGTGATTTCCTCGGGACCGAGCTTTGTATCGCGGGCTTCGGCCTCGTATTCCTCGATGTGAATCGATGTGTAAATATCATCGCGAACGAGGGTTTCGCTAAGCAAAATCGCGTCCTCGTAATTGTATCCTTCCCATGCCATGAAGCCGATCAGCGGATTTTTGCCCAGCGCAAGCTCGCCTTGGGACGTTGAGGGACCGTCGGCGATTACTTGCCCGACTTCAACGCGTTGTCCTTTTGACACGATGGGTCGGTGATTTATGCACGTTCCCTGATTGGAACGCATGAATTTTGTCATTTTGTAGTTTTTTATTTCGCCGTCGTCGCCGCGAATTAAAACATAGCTTGCCGTAACTTCCTCGACGGTACCGTCGGCTTGGGCGGCTACAACAACGCCGGAATCACGCGCAACTTTGTACTCCATGCCTGTGCCGACGACCGGTGCGTCCGTTACCATAAGCGGAACAGCTTGCCGTTGCATGTTAGATCCCATAAGTGCGCGGGAAACGTCGTCGTTTTCAAGAAAAGGAATCAGCGCGGTTGCAACGGAAACGATTTGCTTGGGCGAAACGTCCATGAGGTCGATGCGCGACGGGTCAAACTCTTGAATTTCGTCGCGGTGGCGACCGGCGATACGACGGTTTTTGAAGTGTCCGTCATCGTTAAGCGGTTCGTTTGCCTGCGCGATAATGAAATTTTCTTCCTCGTCGGCGGTGACATAAATGAAGTTATTTGTAACAACGGGGGATTGATCCTTACGCTTTTCAACGAAACGATACGGGGCTTCGATAAAGCCGTATTCGTTTATTCGTGCATAGGTCGCAAGCGAGTTAATCAGCCCGATGTTCGGGCCCTCGGGGGTTTCAATCGGACACATGCGCCCGTAGTGCGAGCTGTGTACGTCGCGTACTTCGAAGCCTGCGCGATCACGCGAAAGCCCGCCCGGCCCGAGCGCGGACAGGCGGCGTTTGTGCGAAAGCTCGTCCAGCGGGTTCGTTTGACCCATGAACTGCGAAAGCTGCGACGAACCGAAAAATTCCTTAATCGCCGCAGTAACGGGGCGAATGTTTATCAGTGCTTGCGGTGTAACAATATCCATATCCTGAACCGTCATGCGCTCTTTAACGACGCGCTCCATGCGGGTTAATCCGATTCGGAACTGGTTTTGCAAAAGCTCGCCGACGGCGCGTATGCGTCTGTTGCCCAAATGGTCGATGTCGTCCTTGTGACCAACGCCGAACTCCACGCCGATCGCATAGGAAACAGCCGCCATAATATCGTCGATTGTTACCGTTTTCGGCAGCAATTTAGCGATATTTTGGCGGATCAAGCGATCGACTTCGTCCTTGTCGCCATTGGCTGTATTTAAAATTTCGACAAGCGCGGAATAATGAACGCGCTCGTTTATGCCGAATTCCTCAGCGGAAAGCCCAAAGGGACGGATAAATTCGTCAATTTCAACGACCATATTTGAGAGTGCGCGCAAGGAACGACCTTCCTCGACCAACACATCGACATGCGGACAGCCCGCGTTTTGAATCGTATCGGCAAGCGCGGCAGAAATTTCCGTTCCCGCTTCGGCGAGAACTTCGCCTTCGGGAGAAACGACGTTTTCCGCCAAAACAAAGCCGCGCACGCGTGATTTCAGGCTCAGCTTCTTGTTAAATTTATAACGCCCAACCTTTGCGAGGTCGTATCTTTTCGGGTCAAAAAACATATTATAAAGAAGCGAATGCGCACCTTCGACGGTTGGCGGTTCGCCGGGACGCAAACGCTTATACGCCTCGACGAGGCCTTCTTCGTAGGTTTTTGCAATATCTTTTTCGATTGTTTGTAAAATTTTCGGGTCGTCGCCGAATTTAGCCAAAATCTCCTCGTCGGTTCCGATGCCCAGCGAGCGCATTAAAACAGTTACCGGCACCTTGCGGGTGCGGTCGATTCTCACGTAAAACACATCGTTTGAATCCGTGTCGAACTCAAGCCATGCGCCGCGATTCGGGATAATGCTCCCGCTTACCAAAATTTTACCGACTTTATCGTGTTCGATGCCGTAATAAATGCCGGGCGAACGCATAAGCTGGCTTACGATAACGCGCTCTGCGCCGTTTATGATAAATGTGCCGCTTGGTGTCATAAGCGGGAAATCGCCCATAAAGATTTCCTGCTCCTTGATTTCATCAACTTCCTTGTTATGCAAACGGCATTTTACACGCAAAGGAGCGGCATACGTTGCATCCCGCTCTTTACATTCCTCAATTGTATATTTCGGCTTGCCCTCAAGCGATAA
>WRHA01000195.1 GCA_009783395.1 Defluviitaleaceae bacterium | reverse complement strand
CCCCCCGAATGGGAGGGGTCGGCGTTTTTAATTTTCGCGGATATTCCGATTGGCTTTAACGAGGCGCAGCAGGAATCTATCGTCGAAATGCCCGACGAAACTTTTTTGCAAATGTGGGAAGCTCTTAACTCAGCCGCAAATTTTGTGCAAACCACGGAGGTTATTCGTGCCGACGACGATTGGCGGATGGTAGAACGTGCCGTTCGTGACGCACTTCACCCGCACGCGCTGGACAGAACAACCGTCGAGCTTGCCGAACATATCGTTGTGTTCGCCCTTCGCCCAAACGCCGTGCCAAACGTCGAGCTTAACGAACAACGCCGCGCCGATGTCGCAAGCGAATACGAGCGGGTTATGTTTTATGAAGGCGACACAATCGTCGACGAGGGCGAAATTGTTACGCGGGATATTTATGAAATTTTGGTGCATTTGGACATGCTTGCGCCGGAATCTTTGTTTGACAACATCTATCCGATGATTGGTGTTTTCTTTTTTGTGGCGGTGCTTTTTCTTGCCGGGCTTATGTATGTTGGGTTTTATCGCAAGCCGCCCGATATGCGCGAGCCTATGCTTCTTTTCACGCTGTACACCCTTACGATTATTCTTGTTTGGACGCTTTCCGATATGTCCTTTCCGTTTTTGCCGATTTTAATTTTTCCGATGCTGGTTTCAATTTTAATCGACCGCCGATGTGGGGTCGCGCTTACGTTTCCGCTTATGCTTATTTGCTTTTTCATCGTTGACGGCGACATGACGTATTTGCTGTTTTATTCTACGGCGGGGATGCTTTTTTGCCTGTTTTCGCGCTATACGACCGAGCGCGGTAAATCTGTTTGGGTTGGGCTTCTTATTTCGGTGATAATGTTCGCGCTGGCGGTTGCGGTTTTGCTTGTTACGCATCGAAACGAGGTTTTTGAAGACCCGACGTGGATGTTTATAATCGCGGGGTTTGCCGCCGCAAGCGGAATTTTAACCGTTTTCCTCTGCATGGGCAGTTTGCCGCTTTGGGAAACATTTTTTGGTGTTGTTACGCCAATTAAACTGCTGGATTTGACGAACCCTACGAATATTCTCCTGCGACGGCTTACAATTGAGGCGCCCGGCACGTATCATCACTCGCTTATTGTTGCAAATTTGGCGGAAACGGCGGCATATGATATTGGTGCGAATGCGCACGCCGCACGTGTCGGCGGATATTATCACGATGTGGGCAAATTAAAATATCCGCATTTCTTCGTCGAAAACCTCGACGGCGAAAACCCGCACGATTTGCTTGAGCCTACTTCTTCCGCGACTATTATTATGTCGCATGTTTCATATGGCCTGACGCTTGCGACGGAGCATCGATTGCCGCCGTTTGTGCGCGACATGATAAAAGAGCATCACGGCACGACCTTGCTTCAATATTTTTACACAAAGGCACGCGAAAGCGGCGAAGGGGAGGAAAAAGATTTCCGCTATCCCTTCACAATCCCGCAAACCCGCGAATCTGCGTGCGTTATGCTTGCCGATTCCGTCGAGGCCGCCGTGCGCTCGATGATTCCAAAAATAAAATCCGTCGACGAAGTTGAAAAAACAATACGCACAATAATTCGCGGAAAATTAAACGACGATCAGCTTGCCGACAGCCAGCTTTCCATAAAAGACATAGCCGTTATTGAGCAAAGCTTTTTTCGCGTTTTAAAGGGCATGTATCATGAACGTATTTCCTATCCCACTGCAAAAGCGGCGGAGAAGAAAAAACACGCATTGGGGGATGACATTAAATGAAAATTCTTTGGGATGATCGAGGCGCGACACCCGTACCGAAATCACTTTATGTAACAATGAAACGTGCGGCACTGGAAACATTTAAAAATTGTTTCGACGAGCCGAATTTAAAGAAATTAAATTATGAGGTGAGCGTTTCGCTCGTTTCTGACGAGGAGATGTGCGAGTTAAACAAAAAATATCGCGAAAAGCACGTTCCGACAGACGTGCTTTCTTTTCCGGCGGCAGAAACGCAGGCCGCCGAGACTTTTTCCCTCGGTGATATTGTAATTTCCACGGAAACGGCGGCGCGCCAAGCGGATGAATACGACCATTCTCTTGAGCGCGAGCTTTCATTTTTAATAATTCATGGTGTTTTGCATCTTTTGGGGCTTGACCACGAAACAAGCCCCGAAGATGCCGCCGTTATGGAGGAAATTCAAGATCACATATTGCGGGCGCTGTAGGGCAAATATAAACTTTTTGCAAACTTTAAAAAATAATCACAAAAAAATGTTGCACGGGGCTACCTGCTGTGCTAGAATGCCTTCATTATATTGATACTGCTCACGAAACAGATTTTCGGGGGAGGTATGCTTATGGGTGCTGCGCGAGTCATTTAATGCGTATTGCTGAGATAACGGTCGGGAAACCGTTGTCTTCTGAGGCAATGCGTTTTTTTATTTCTTGAAAACGCGACTATGAAAGCAACGAGGAAGGTAACAAGGAAGGCAACACATTTTTGAAAGGAAGGGATATTTAAATGAAGAGCAAAAAAGCAGTTCTTGGAAAAGTTCTTGCCGTGCTTATCGCGATTGCGATGATGGCAACGAGTTTTCCACTCGCCGCGTTTGCGGATGCGGGCGATGTCGGCACAGCCGACGTTACAATTTCACCGGACACAGCATTTATTGCGCCGGGAGAAAGTGAGCAGTTTGAGTACACACTTGCCGACGGATTGGTTTACGGCGAGTACAGAGTCGACTGGAGCATAAACGGCGATGACCTCGCGCCCGGTACGACAATCAGCAACGACGGCGTTCTCACCGTTTGCGAATCGCAGGAACCGGGCGCACCGATTACGGTAACGGTCGGCGTAATGGTTCCGGCAGCTCCCGCGGCGGGTGATGACGCGGACAATGACTCAGATGTTGATGCACCGGCGGATTCTGACGATGATCCCGATGTTGATCCCGACGTTGATCCCGACTACGGTGATGATAGTGCGGATGCCCCCGTTGATGACAACGGTTACGACGACGGAGCTTACGAAAACGATGCCGACGAAACCGACATTGGCGGAGACGACACAGGCGAATACGATGTAAACGGCAACGGAACGAATGGCTACGACGTTAACGGAAACGGAACCGGGACAGACGAATACGACGTTAACGAAGACGGCGCGTATGTGCTTGGTGCATATTTGGATGATGCGTATGATGTGTATGTAAATGGCTACGATGTGTATGATAATGGCGTGAGCGATGATGCAACCTACGGAGACGATGCTCTCGATGCAGATGCAGACTATCCGTATGTGGCGGTGGAGTGGGTTGAAATTGCTTCCGCTTCCGCAACGGTATACGTTATTGTTGGGATAGTGCCGACGACTGAGGGGACGCTTGCCAGCCTTATAACAGTCGACTACGACGAACTTGGTGTTGCACGTCCTGCTTGGCTGAGCGATGCACTCACAATAGGCGGAAACCTCCCAAGAATAAATAACTTTGGTCCGGGTGCGGCAGAAGGACGTTTGTTGCGTGCCAGAGCCGGTGCAGACGGCGACCATATAAGCTGGGTTGACCGTAACGGAAATCCTGCATTGCGCTTGGGAGGAATTACATCCGTCAACCATGGTGCATGGTTCAATCTTGGTCAGATTCCGGCCGGTGCTCAAATGGTTGTTTCCGGTTGGATGACCGCCGGTGGTGAAGTTAGAATAAATCACGGTGGCGGAGGCACAGCAGGGAACGCATCTCAGACTATACCTGCCGTTGGCGGTGCGTTTTCATTAACAGTTAGTGACAGCTGGATCGCGTCGGCATGGACTCATGCTAATGTTGACGCGACCCCACACACGGGCGTTCGCTTGGAGCTTAACACGGCTGCAATGAACGCAGATGCAGTAGTTTATATTTACGACATTACAATTAATGCAGACGGTGCGCAACAAACAACCCTGCAAGCATCACGCCTTGCGCACATGGCGATAAACCGCTTGGAACCGACAAATGATTTGACAGTCGGCGAAGTATTGGCGGCGGCAAACGACGCAACTGCTACCCATGTAACAGCTTCATGGGTAGATACGCCTGTTGCAACCCCTGCAACAGATACGGTAGCCGGCTCAATCGTCGGAACGATGAGGGTGGAAACCAATCCGGCAGTAGATTTCCCTGTTAATATCGTAATTCCGATGCTTGCTGCCGCAGGCGGCGACCATTGCCCCGTGCATGACCCTGTGTGGGAATTGGACGTAAGCAGAACTGTAGAGGGCGGATTATTAGCAAACGCGCATTTAGCAGATGCACCAAACCGCAGACCGGTTGGAAATCCTGCATCAGACC
>WRHA01000194.1 GCA_009783395.1 Defluviitaleaceae bacterium | reverse complement strand
GGTGGGAAGCCACTCGGAGCCTTCGCAGTATGCGGCAAACCATGCGATAGTCATGTCTTCAACGGGGTCGATGTAAACGGCCGCGCCGCCCGCGCCTTCGTGGGAAATTGTGGCGTCGGGGGCGAGGGAATGTACGTCGGTGCGCAGGTCGAACCCGGCGCAGTAGCTTCGCGGCGCGCCACCCGAAAACCAACAAAAATTCGGCAGGTCGTGAACGCGCTTTTTGAACATCGCCTCACGCGCCTTGCGCCCGAGAACGGCTGAACCGCCATGCCCGAGGAACATGTCGCCGAAGCGGGTTAAATCGCGGACGGTTCCGGACATGCCGCCACCGGTTGATGGAATTTTGTAGAGTTTCCGGTTGTCCTTTTCGTATGTCCCGGCAATGATCTTTTTGCCTATATTTTCAATCCATTCGCTTGTTACAATTGATCGCTTTGCCAAATCGGGCGTGATCTCAAAGCATGAATCCGTCATTCCAAGCGGTTTTGCGATATTTTCCATGATGTAATCATGCGCATGAACGCCGGTTAATTTTTCAATCACCGCTCCGAGCAGCATGTATCCATATGTGCAGTACGCCCAGTTTTCGCCGGGTTTTGTAACCATTCCGCTACCGATTGTCGCAAGGGAGGCGGCAATCCAATCGAATTCTCCGCCGTTTTTCTTATGTGCCTCAATCGCGGTTTCAAGCATAGCCCAATAATTCGTCTGATATTTGTTTTCAAAGCATCCGCCGTCCGCGTGAAGCCCCGACGTATGCGAAAGCAGGTGCAAAATGTTTATCGTGTTAAACGGCGGTGTGTTCAGCTGTGGCAGAATTTCGCCGACGGGCGTTGTAAGCCGCAATTTCCCGTCTTCGACAAGTTTCATTATTGCCGTCGCGGTGATGACCTTTGTAATTGACGCATACCAGCGCAAGTCGGTCGGAGACGCGGGCGTTACGTCGTCTTCGCGAAAACTTTTCTTCCCGATTGCTCCGTGCGCAAAAACCTTGCCGTGCCGTGTTATGCAATACATTGCGCACTGAATGTCACCCGCGTCGATAATGCCTTGAAAATGCCGATTAAGTACCTCAAGCCGCGATTCATCGTATCCAACCTCGGCGGGCGCGACCTCAATTTCACCCCGTGTAAATAACATGCGCGATCCCCTTCCTCTTTTACGCAATTTTGTCAAACATTTTATACCAACGAAACCGCCGTGGCAAATCGGTGCGGGTAGTGACACTACCCGCACCGATTATTTTTTTTGACAAAAGTTGCCGAAAAAATATGCACTGAAAAAAATATGCAACTTGAAAAGTCATGATTTTCGTGATATGCTCGGCGATAGTTAATAAGAGCAGGTGGTGACAAAATGGCTCAAACAAACATGGACTTGCGTGTGGCGCAAAAAGACAAGTTGTTTATTTTGCACAAAATCCGACTTTTGAACCCCAATGTGAAAATTGCGGGACTGGATAATGAAATTGTGCAAGCCGAAGCTGTTATGGAACAAGAAGATGTTGCTCTTGTTAAAGAGAAAATAACCGAGTTTGAAAAATAATTTCGGACCGAAAACTGAAAGGTGGTGAGCGGCTTGAAACAATCCATGATGCACCCGGCGAAGGAAGCATTTCCCGGTATTCTTGTGCATAATTTTTCATTCAAAGCATTTTCGACAAGGGCGAAGTTTGCCCATTTTGAAACGGATTGTTTTGAATGCCCACCACCAAATCATATAAAATAGCGGCGCGATATTCCTCCGCTCCTTTATGTTTGGATAAAAAACCCGGTGCAGACAAAACAGTCGCACCGGGTTTTTTTATATGCCGGGAAACTGTATCCGGCTTCGAGACGAACACGTCGCCTACCTCCGGATGTCCACGGTGCCCAATGCACGCTTGGCGTGCTTTTTTATATGCCGGGAAACTGTATCCGGCTTCGAGACGAACATTTCGCTCTCCACCACATGTCAACGGAGTCCACTGCACGCTTGGCGTGCTAAAAAGGGAGATTTTAAAATGATTGATATATCTGTACACGATTTAAACAAATATTATGGTTCAAACCATGTGCTTCGCGGCATCACATTTGAAGTAAACAAAGGCGAAAAGATTGGCCTTTTGGGAAAAAACGGCTCGGGTAAAACGACGCTGTTTAAAGTCATTGCCGATGATGAGGATTACGAAAGCGGAACCGTTACAAAAGCGTCCGGCAAGAGGGTTGAAATTTTAGCCCAAATCCCGATTTTTTCCGAAAGCGACAGTGTCGACGACATTTTGCGCTCATCATTTAAAGAAATAACGGATTGCTACACCGCGATGAAAAAAATCGAAGGAGATGCCGACCCCTCCGTATTAAAGCGATACGGCAGACTCATGGAGGAATACGAGCGTCTCGGCGGCTACGACGTGGAATTTAAAATCGAAAAAATCTGCAACGGTATGAACATCGGGGAAGCTATGCGAAACAGCCCCTTCAATTTACTGAGCGGAGGAGAGAAAACACGCGTAAATCTCGCCCGCATTCTATTGCGCGAGTGCGACATTCTCCTCCTGGATGAACCGACAAACCATCTTGATTTGCCGTCGCTGGAATGGCTTGAAACATTCCTGCGCGAATTCACAGGCACGGTCATCGTTATTTCCCACGACCGCGTTTTTCTGGACAATGTAATTTCTCGGATAATTTACATCGACGAGGGCAAGGCTCATTTTTATTCCGGAAACTACACATGGTTCGCGGAGGAAAAAGAACGCAGGTTTATCCGGCAATCGCAGCTGCACGAACGTCAGCAAAAGGAAATTAAGCGGCTTGAGTTTCGCGCAAAGTGGTATCTCGAGCAGGACAAATTCACCACCGCACACAAGGCTCTCTATTCGCGAATCAAGCACATGTTAAAGGACGAAAAAGAAAAGCCCATCACGTCGCGGAAGATAACGGAGGATTTCGCAAGCGGCGGATATGCCGCAAAAATAGCCGTGTCGATAGACTCTGTTTGCAAAAGTTACGGGTCAAATATTTTAATGGACGACATAAGCCTAAATATTTTGCGAAACGACAGAATCGCTTTAATCGGCGAAAACGGCGCGGGCAAAACAACGCTCATTCGCTTAATCACCGGTCAAGAAGCCTGCGACAGCGGAATCGTCAAGGTAAGCAGCAACATAAAAATCGCATACTTGCCGCAAATTATCACATTCGACGACGAAGATGCCACGGTTCTAAAAACCTTGCGCAATGCCGTTGACCTGCCCGAAGACAAGCTTCGCAGCATTTTAACGCGCTTCAATTTTAATGCGCGAACCGACATCGAAAAAAAAGTCTGCAATCTTTCCGGCGGCGAAAAGAGCCGTTTAAAACTATGCCTGCTTATGCAAACCAAGGCAAACTTTTTGATTCTCGACGAGCCGACAAACCATCTCGATATCGAATCGCGAGAATGGATTGAAGATGCCGTGGCGGAATGGGATTGCACAATGCTGTTCATCACCCATGATCGTTATTTCCTAAACAAATTTGCGTCAAAAATATGGAGCATTGGCGGCGGCGCGATAACAGTATATGATGAGTAAGCACGCCAAGCGTGCAATGGGCGCCGTGGACATCTTCGAGTTATTGAGGTGTTCGTCTCGAAGCCGGATACTGTTTGGCGCGCTATAAAAAAGGAGCTTGTTCAATGACATTCCAAGTACTGACCCTTTTTCCCGAAATGATACGGGAGTCTGCCGCGCACAGCATTCTCGGGCGTGCGCAAGCGGCGGGAATTATTGAGATAAACGCCGTAAACATTCGCGACTTTGCCGGAAACAAGCATGGGCAAGTCGATGATGCGCCATATGGCGGCGGTGCGGGCATGGTAATGATGGCTCCGCCGATTTTTGCCGCATATGAACACGTACTCAAATGCGCGAAAACCCCAAGCCCACCTCTCATCTACCTCTCCCCCAAAGGCCGCGTTTTAACGCAGGAAAAGGTTCGCAAGCTCGCGTCACAACCTGAAATCATCCTGCTGTGCGGGCATTACGAGGGTGTGGACGAGCGCGTAATCGAGGAGATCGTTACCGAAGAAATTTCAATCGGCGAATATGTACTAACCGGCGGCGAGCCTGCCGCGCTGGTGTTAATCGACGCGGTATCGCGGCTTGTGCCGGGCGTTTTGGGCAAGGAAGAATCGCATATGAACGAGAGTTTTTCCGTTGCCGCCGAAGACGGCACATTGCTTCTGGAACATCCGCACTACACGCGCCCCGCGACTTTCCGCGGTCGCGCCGTACCCTCAGTCCTCCTTTCCGGCCATCACGCCGAAATAGCAAAATGGCGCAAAGCAC
>WRHA01000193.1 GCA_009783395.1 Defluviitaleaceae bacterium | reverse complement strand
AGGGAAACGGGCGAGGTTACGATGACATTTAAACTGCCCATGTAACAGTATAGAGTTTGCCAAGAATTTTAACCATAGCCAATGTATCAAGTTTGCAGTATGCAAGAAGTGCTTTCCTTGTTTCCGCGATTTCTTCCGGTGTTTTGGTATGTAAATCGCAAAAAGCGTTCATTGCTTCAATGCCATTATGCACCAGATCCAATGAATTATAATGTAATTCAGGGTCATTGGGGCACAGTGCAGGCAGTACCGATTTGATCGAATAAGAACCACCCATTTCGCGGCAATAATACGCTCCCGTCCTGAATGGTTCAGCTAAGTCAATCATATTGTCGTGCAGGTTCATTAAGTGTTTTGCCAAATCGCGGAACAATAGCGACAATTCTTTGATACGGGCTTTCTCAAAGCTGGTATTGTACGCCATTACACACACGTCCGCGGGAATGTCTGCGCATAAACGCTCTGCAATTTCACGCCGCGGGTCGATACCTTCTTTACAAAGGCATTCCAAATGCCTTGTTTTTTCGTGCGGATTTTCTTGAATGTGAATTGAATATTGAAAAGGTATTTGCGAATAAGGTGATAGTGAATCCCATTGCGGCACGGCTTGCATATAGGTTTCCATGTCCAGGAAGTAAAGAGGGTATCTGATTTTTGATAAAAAGGAACGGATGGCATCGCAATCAATAAACGGCGGCAGATTATCCGTTTCCGACATTATTTGACGGCGTTGTTTTTCTGTGAGTTTAACTCCTCCGGTCAAAACCTCATCAAATGAAACACATCCGGAACGGTACACATCGTCTTTCTTACTCCCCCACATGCCCCAGCCGATATGGAATACATTATTAACCGGAAGGCTACGGTAACACCAGTTTTTATATCCGCATTCATATGGAGAGCTACAACGGCTTCCTATTACGGCAGTAGGCTCTGTTAACTGAGAAGCCGTTGATTTAATCTCTGCGATACGGTTTTCCACGTCCAGACCGTTAACAATTTTCGTACAATCAACCAAGACGAATAATTCTTGAAGATTCAATTCCCCGCGTCGTACATAATCCCTATTTAACAGCATGACGGATATTTTTGTTAAATTTATACCGCACTTTCTTAATACATAAGCCTGATAGGCCATATCGTGTATGTATATAGACTTTACCTTCCCCGGCTTTTCAAAAGCCGAACCGGTTGAACTTTTTACTTCGACCAACTCAAAGCCGTTTTGATCTCTTCTCAAAATATCTGCCAAACAAAAATCATCTTCATACGAAAATGCAGCCTCGGTAATAACAGTTGCGCCGGTTTTCAACAGCCGCTGCGTTTCGGTGAGCATAGCGTTAAAGTCTTCCGAATACGGAACCTCTGAAAATTCCCCGAAATAGCTCATTGCCAAATCGCCAACCTCGACACCTGTTTGCAATGTTTTTTCATTCATCACGAGTCGGTCGAACTGTTCCGGCATACTGGCATCCATCCAAAGTATTTTTGGGCATTGCACGCCCTTACAATATTTGGTTTTACTTAATCCCATTATAAAACACCAGCCTCTTTAAAATATTTTTATGTTCATGATTGTTTCCGGCCCGATTGTACCCCTTCATTATGAATATTATCTGTAAACTTGCCAACAAATTTTTGTTCTAACAGCACGCCCGCCCTCATATAAATAGCCAAACAAATTATGAGGGAGGCCATTCTTGAAAACATACATCGAAGAACGGGCCGTTGAAGTCGCAAATTTTATCATCAGTTCCAACGCAACTGTGCGCGAAACCGCCAAAAAATTTGGCATCAGCAAGTCAACTGTACATAAGGACGTCACCGAGCGTCTCACGAAAATTAACCCGAACCTTGCGGGGGAAGCAAGGCGGGTTTTGGAGATTAACAAATCGGAGCGACATATTCGCGGTGGCATGGCAACGAAGGAAAAATATTTGCACCAACACACGCGAATCGCAAAATTATAGCGCGCCAAGCGCGCACATTTTCGAATCGGTGCGGGTAGTGTCACTACCCGCACCGATTTTTTTAAGGCTCGGAAAAGTGCATCCGGCTTCGAGACGTAATGTCGCCTACCACAAGATGCCCACGGTGCCCAATGCACGCTTGGCGTGCCGTGCTATAGCACTTTGTATAGTGTTGCGGCTTCTTCTTTGCGCACGGTTTCCTTTATTGTCAGCACCTCGACGGTGGTTGTTTTGTCGCCGAAGCGGATGGATATTTTGTCACCGACTTTGGCTTCGTGGGACGCCTTTGCGGGCTTGCCGTTTACCTCAACACGCCCGGCGTCGCAGGCCTCGTTTGCGACGGTACGGCGTTTTATGATTCGGCTGATTTTTAGAAATTTGTCCAGTCGCATGTTATTCCCCTTTCCGACATCCGCCGCAGTGGCTGCCCTCACTGCCGCATTTGCCCATGCCGCCGAAGTGTTCCATTGCAATGTGCGGCAAGCCTGCTTCGACGAATTCCTCGCCATATGCGGTGAAGCCAAGCTTTTCGTAAAAACTGCGTGCAGTGAGTTGTGCGTGGATGATTTGTCGCGTTCCGCCCATTGCGACACATGCGCCGACAAGCGTTTGCATAACCGCGGTGGCTATGCCGCGCCCGCGATGCGACATGAGTGTCGCGATGCGCCCGAGCTTGAAATAATCCTCGCCGATAAAAATGCGCCCGGTTGCAACGGGAAGCCCGTCGTCATAAACCAAAAGATGTGCGCACGAGCCGTCCGTTCCGTCAAATTCCTCCTCTGCAGACAAGCCCTGCTCGTCCATAAAAACCTCGCGACGAATGGCATTAATCTCGCTCAAATCCTCGCGTTCACCCATAAACCATTTCATTTCCAACATGCCACTTGCCCCTTTCACGTACGTTTATTTTCAGACTTCCTTTTCCTGCCCCATCCCCAAAACCAACGCCATAATTTTCGCGGGGAATTTTGCGATATAGTCGTTGTAAACGGCGGCGGCCTCGTTGTATGCGTCGGCGGCGGCCTCTGTTTCGGCGATATTTTGCTGCAATGCCTCGCGTGATGCCCCTTCCGATTGCTCGATTTTTATTCGCGCAATGGATTTTAGCAATTTGCGCGTTTCGAGGTTTGCAATATCGGCGCAAATTTCGCAAACCTCGGCAGATTGTGTGTCATAGAGCATTTCCAGCCGCGCATGAAGCAAATCGTCAAGCACGGCAAGACGCTTGTCCAAAACAACGCGTCGCTTCATCACGCAAAAATGCAAAATAAGCGCGCCGACACATACCGGCGCGATTACAATCGAGACAATTCCAAAGGCAGAAAGCATTACAACGCCCCTTAACCAATTTGCCGTATATTATACGCAATTTTGGCGAATACTTCCAACAAGCAGAAAAAAAAAGGAGGCAACTTATGGACAAAGGTTTGAATCAGTACCCCATGGGGGTCAACAAAAAGTACGATGCCGAGGTTTACAGAACTTTGGGATTTTCCCCGGATGATGAAACAGGCGAACCGATTCCCGGGATGTCAACCACAATTGACGATGTAAAGAAGCTGTAATAAAATTCGCGGGGGGTGAAACGCTTGAAGGTCATTACAGTAAACCTAAACCCGTGCATTGATTGGCAATACTTTGTTCAAAAATACACGCATGGCGAACTTAACCGCGTGCGCCGAACCCGCGAAGACATTGCGGGCAAGGGCGTAAACGTCGCCGTCGCGCTAAAAAATTTGGGCACAACGCCAATCTGCACGGGTTTTAATTTTGCGGAAAACGGCGAAATTTTAACAAAAAAACTCGACGAAATCGGCGTGCAACACGATTTCATCGAAGTGCCCGGCGCAATCCGCACCAACATAAAGCTTTATGAAGAATCCACCGGGGAAATGACCGAGCTTAACCAGCCCGGCGCATTTGTTTCGGAGGATTTTCAAAAAAAATTATTGCGCAAGCTGAAAACATTTTGGCAAAATGGTGCGCGAGTCCTCGTGTTAAGCGGAAGCCGACCCGAAGGCGTCTCCGCAGATTTTTATGCAAAAATTTGTGAAAATTGGGACGGTGCGGTTTTTCTTGATACCGAGGGCGAGGCCTTGCGGCTTGCTGTTGAAACGGGCAGGGTTTTTGCTATTAAGCCTAATTTGTTTGAGCTTGAAGGCCTTGGGGGAGAAACTTTTTTTGAAAAAAAAGTTCCCCCCCCCCTCTTCAAAAAAACTGTCGTTGAGTTTTGTGAGGAGAAGATATTTGTGCATGGGGTTAGGCATGTTTGTGTTTCTATGGGAGCGGATGGGGCGATTATGGTTACGCCGGACGGTGCTGTGTTTGCGCCGGCACA